>CAZIRH010000188.1:0-8967 GCA_964541065.1 uncultured Solibacteraceae bacterium | reverse complement strand
GCGCTCTGCGCCGCCAGTGGGACGACCAGTTGGCCGTGCTGGCGGGGGACCGCGCCGCGCCGCTCCACCCTGCGGCTTTCTTTGCCGAACTCCGAAAGGCCCTGCCGCCGGGCACACTCTACTCCTGGGACGGCGCCGATTTCCCCCACTGGGGCCGCGCCTCGATTCCCGCGCTGATTCCCGGCGGCTGGGTGCGGCTGGGACCGCTGGGCACCATCGGGGCCGGCCTGCCCAACGCCCTGGCGCTGCAACTGGCCAACCCCGGCCGGCCCGTGGCCCTGATCACCGGCGACGGCTCGCTGGGCTTCTACATCATCGAGATGGACACCGCGGTGCGCCACCGCCTGCCCGTGGTCATCATCGTGGGCAACGACGGCTGCTGGGGCCTGGAGCGGCACCTGCAACTGGCAGCCACCGGCGGCGCCCGCGCCGTCGCCTGCGACCTCCGCCAGACCCGCTACGACCTGGTCATGAAGGGCTTTGGCGGGGACGGCGAGACCATCGAGACGCTCGAGCAGGTCCGAGGCGCGGTCGCGCGCGCCTTCGCTTCGGGCAAGCCCTACGTGCTCAACGTCCTCACCCGCAGCGCCCGCTCCCCCTTCACCGACTGGCAGCTCGCGGGGAAGAAGGGAAGCTCTCATCCCGGCTAGAATGGGGTCCAGACCAGACCATGAATAGAAGATTGTTCCTGCGGTTGGCCGGCGGCTCCTGCGCGCCGGCTGTTTTCCCGCACCCGCTGCTGGCGGCCACCGCGGCGCCTCCCAATATCGTCTTGATCCTCACCGACGACGTGGGCTACGGCGACCTCAGTTGCTACGGCGCTACCCGGGTGAAAACCCCCCACCTCGACCGGCTGGCGGCGCAGGGCGTTCGGTTCACCGACGCCCATTCGCCCTCGGCCACTTGCACTCCCACGCGGTACGCCTTGCTCACTGGCGAGTACGCCTGGAGGAGAAAGGGCACCGGCGTCTTGCCGGGCAACGCGGCGCTGATTATCGAGCCGGGGCGGACCACCGTGCCATCGCTGCTCAAAGCCGCCGGCTACACCACGGGTTGCGTTGGGAAGTGGCACCTGGGGCTCGGCCGTGGCGAGGCGGACTGGAACGGCGAGATCACGCCCGGTCCGTTGGAGATCGGTTTCGACTACTCGTTCATCATCCCGGCCACCGGGGATCGCGTGCCCTGCGTTTACGTCGAGAACCACCGCGTCGTGGGGCTCGACCCGCTAGACCCCATCCAGGTCAGCTACGGCAAACCCATCGGCGACGAGCCCACCGGGCGGGACCGGCCGGATCTGCTGAAGTTGAAACCCAGCCACGGCCATGACCAGACCATCGTCAACGGTGTCAGCCGCATCGGCTACATGAGCGGCGGCCGGGCGGCGCGCTGGGTGGACGAAGACATGGCCGACACCATTACGCGCCAAGCTGTGTCCTTCGTCGAGCGTAGCCACGGCAAGCCGTTCTTCCTCTACTTCGCCACGCATGACATTCATGTCCCGCGCGTCCCGCACCCGCGCTTCCTCGGCACGAGCCGGTGCGGTGTGCGCTGCGATGCCATGGGGCAGCTCGACTGGTGCGCCGGCGAGCTTCTGAAGACGCTGGACCGGCTCAAGCTCAGCAGAAACACCTTGGTGATCTTCTCGAGCGACAACGGGCCGGTGGTCGATGACGGCTATCAGGACGGAGCGGTGGAAACGCTCGCCGACCACCAGCCCGCCGGGCCGTGGCGGGGCGGCAAGTACAGCAATTTCGAAGGCGGCACGCGCGTTCCGCTGATCGCTCGCTGGCCGGGTCAGATCAAGCCGGGCGTATCCGAGGCGCTGGTCAGCCAGGTGGACTTCCTGGCGTCCTTCGCGTCTCTCACCGGCAGCCGGCTCGCCCCCGACGCCGGTCCCGATAGCCTGGACACTCTTCCGGCCCTGCTCGGCAAATCGAAGACGGGTCGCGACCACCTGGTGGAGCACGCCCGCACCACGTCCTTTCGCCAGGGCCAGTGGAAACTCATCCCGCCCAACGAGGGGCCGAAGCTGAACCAGGCCACGAACACCGAAATGGGCACCGACGCGGGCCCCCAACTCTACAACCTGGCCGGCGATCCCGGGGAGAAGAACAACGTCGCCGCCCAGCATCCCGACAGAGTCAAAGACATGACGGCCCTGCTGAACAGGCTCCGCAGCGCGGGCCGCAGCCGGCCTTAAGGGGACGCACCGGGCCTGCCGCCGCCACGCCCACCTCCGCAGCGCGTGCTCCCCCTGCACCGACTGGCAGTTTGCGGGAAGAAGTAGGATCTGGCCGTATTGGTATAATGGCTAGCGTGACGTTCCGAGTGGTGGTTGAGTACGATCAGGAGACCAACAGCTACTCTGCGGTATGCCCCGAGCTGCCGGGCTGTGCCACCGCCGGCCAGACCGAGGAAGAGGCTCGCCGCAACATCGAGGAAGCCATCCGCTTGTACCTCGAACCCGACGATATTGAGATCCCGGAGACCGCCAAGCTGCTTGAGGTTACGATTGGCTGACCGCGGCGTCCCGCCTGGAGTGCTGGCTGGAGTAGCCCTCAGAAGCCCAGCCACGCCGCCACTTGGGGCCACTGCTGGCGGAAGGCGATCCCCGAGATAGCGAAATAGAAAGCCGCGCACGACAGCAGGCCGAGGCGCATCGGCCACCCCGGGCGCAGCTCGCGGGGCAGCAGCGTCACCAGCACGTAGAGCGTGTGCAGCGCCGAGAAGGCCAGCGCGAAGTTCATCATCACGCCACTGGCGATGGCCAGCACCATGGGGTTCGGAGTCAGCCGCAGCGCCACCAGCCCCCACAGCCCGTAGGCCGCCAGGATCATGTAGTAGACGTACTTGACCTTGTTGCCTTCCAGGCGGTGCAGCCGCCGCACTCCGGTCCAGATCACGTCGGTCCAGCGCCGGCACAGCGCGTCGATCTGGCTCACCTGGGTGGGCGCCATGACGAGGAAGCCGCACAGCAGGGTCAAGTACCAGAACAGAACGCCGTGGCGCGCGGCGATGGCCTGGGCGGTCATGGCCGCCAGGGCGTGACCTTCCACGCTGGGCACCCCGCGGATGTACTCGTAAGAGAACATGGCCGGCAGCGCCATACCGATAATGCATCCCGGCGCCCACAGCGCCCACTGGTCCCGCCGGATGTGCCGCAGCCAGCCTCTCCACCGTGAAAGGCTCTCGCTGGTGATGCGGAACGCTTTGCCCGTGTGCGACAGCGCAATCTTGCGCCCGCCGATCGCGCTCGGGATGGCGCCCACCTTCGGTCCCATTCCCCAGCCCTTGTCGCGGGTGTAGTTGGAGAAGGCGCTGTTGGTCAGCCCGCCCGCCCCCGCCACCGCCGCGAAGGCGGCCAGCACCGCCCAGTTGAAGTCGCCTTGCGGCAGCGCGCCGAACCGGAACAGGCCGGAGCCGATGCCCCACCAGGTGTCCCAGCGCACCCACAGCAAGGCCACCAGTCCCAGGTAGCTCAGCACCAGGATCAGCTTCACCACCATGACGCGTTCCAGCGCGTTGTAGATCTTCCCGCCGAAGGCCAGCGGCACGAAGCAGGAGAAGTAGACAGCGAGACCCACCGCGCGCACCAGCGCGTCGTCGCCCGCGCCCGGCAGCCGTCCCAGCAGCGCCGCGGCCAGCGGCACCGCGGCGTTCGATGACAGGTAGGGCCACAACGACCCGAAGTCCATCAGCAGGTAGAACGCCGTCCAGAACTTCGGCCCGGGCGCGGTGCGGAAGAACCCGATGAGAATGGGCTCACCGCAGTAAAGCGTGTAGCGCATCACCGCCAGGTTGTAGACCACCTGGACCAGGATGGCCACCGTGGCCAGCCACATGACGCGCCCGCCGTACTGCGCCGTCACCAGCGGGCCCAGCAGCCACTCGCCCCCGCCGATGTTCGAGCCCGCCATCATCAGGCCCGGCCCGATCAGCAGCGTCCAGCGGCGCCAGCGGAATGCCGGCGCTTCGGGCAGTTCGTCTCTGTCCCACGGAGGGAAGTGTGCGCTCGGGCCCGCCATGCCCCGCTATCCTATCAGGAGATCGTGGGCCGGTAGCGCGCCTCTCAGCCCTTCCCCAGCAAACGCTCCAACGCGACGCGCAGGCCCTGCCCGTAAGCCGGGTCCGCCAGCGCGAACTCGACGAACGTTTCGAAGTAGCTGGGGAAGTTGCCGACGTCGTAGCGCCGCTCGCCCGGTGGCAGCTTGAACCCCAGCACCCGCTTGCCCTCCTCGCACATCAGCCGGATGGCATCCGTGAGCTGAACCTCCCCGCGCGCGTCGGGGGCCACGCGCCGGATCATGTTGAAGAGGATGGGCGAGAAGATGTACCGCCCGGCGATGGCCAGGTTGCTGGGCGCCTGCTCGGGCGGGGGCTTCTCGACGAGGTTGACGATGCGGAAGTCCTCTTCGCCGCCGTCGCCCGGCTCGACGATGCCGTAGTGAACGGTCTGCTCCCGCGGCACTTCTTCCACCGCCACGACG
Organism: uncultured Solibacteraceae bacterium; assembly: GCA_964541065.1. Classification (GTDB taxonomy): domain Bacteria; phylum Acidobacteriota; class Terriglobia; order Bryobacterales; family Bryobacteraceae; genus VFZS01. Next base: position 4,480 of record CAZIRH010000188.1, on the reverse strand, counting down.
CAACTGGCCTGCCGGGAAGTGAACAGCTCCGCCATCCGCGAGACGGCCTTCGAGCTGGCGTGCAGCCCGATGATCGAATCTCCCAGGGCCACCGCCACCGGCTCCTCGCCGGCGAAACTCTCGCCGCACAGCACGGCGTCGCCCAGCCCGCGTGGCAGGCGCTGGCGGGTGTAGAAGAAGTTCGCCCCGAGCTCCTCGAACGACAGCTCCTCCAGCAGCTCGTGCCTGTTGGCGGCGCTCAAGGCACGGACCAGCTCGGGGTCGTGGTCAAAATGGTTCTCGATCGAGCTCTTGTTGCGGCCGGTGACGAAGAGGATCTCCTCGATGCCGTTCGAGACCAGCTCCTCGACCACGTACTGCACGATGGGTTTGCGCGCCACCGGCAGCATTTCTTTCGGCTGGGACTTGGTGGCCGGCAGCAGCCGCGTCCCCTGGCCCGCCACCGGCACAATGGCGCTGCGGATCACCCTTATGAATATACAACTTCGTGTGTTTAAGGCGCGGAGCGTGGCGGGCCTCACAGTGCCGGGCCTGCGCCGATCAGGTTCCATAGCGCCTGCCAGGCCGCGTCGCGGACGGACTCGCGCGAGCGCGCGATGCGCGCCAGCGTCTTGCGCGCCTGGTTGCCGCCGGCCGCCAGGCGGCTCAGCGCCCAGAGCGCGTTGCCACGCTGCCACGCCGCTAGCTTGCGATCGCCTGCCCACGCCAACAGCATCGCCGCCGCGCGCTCGGGTTCTCCCAATCGCCCCAGAGCCTGGACCGCCCCGGACCGCAGTAGCCAATCTTCTTGGCGGCCCTTTGCCAGGGCGGTGAGAACCGGGATGATCTCCGCAGGATCACCCAGCTTCCCCAGCGCTGAGGCGGCCGCAGCGCGCACGTAACCTTCTTCCTTTCGGTCCTTGACCAAGGCCCAGAGAACCGGAACTGCATCCTCGCAGTGCCCCAGTTCGCCGAGCCCCTCAACGGCCTGCAGCCGCACCCATCGGGCACCCATCCGGTCCTTGAGAAGCGCCAGCAGCAAGGCGACAGCCTTCTCTTGTTGCCCTAGCTGCCCGAACGCCCGCGCGGCAGCACACCGCAAATCGGGACGCACGCTCGGGTCTTCGGCGAAGGTGGAGAGCGTCTCGACTGCTTTCTGGCTCTCTCCGAGTTTCCCCAGTGCCGTGCCAATCTCAACCCGCAGCCAACCATCCAGTTGAGGCTCCTCTGCTAAGGACAACAGGGTGGCCACCACCGACTCAGTCTTGCCCACATGCCCCAACACCCTCACGGCAAAGCCCGCACCCGGGAGGGGTGCGTTTGGGTCCTTGATCCATGCCAACAGGATGGCCTCCGCGGCATCGCGCTCGCCCGCCTCCCACAAGAGCTGAGCCGCCGCGGCTCGCACCTGGGCTTCCTTGCGCACGTCCTGCGCGAGCCCTTGAAGAAGCGGGGCTGCGTTCTCGCGGTCCCCCAGGTCGGCGAGGACCTTTCCCACGCACCATCGGCGTAGCAGGCCCCGTGTCGCCGGAAACCCCCAGAGTTGGTCACCTACGGGCAGGGTCAAGCTCGTGCGCTTGGGGACACAGCGGCTGCGTGGGATGGAAGCCAAGCAAGCCGCGATCTGCCGGGCAAAACTGCTTCCCTTGGCCTCGGCGAACAGCCCCTCGACAACCTCGGCCATGGGTTCGAAGGGCGGGCGAGCCCAGAACCGAATCAGTTCCTCAATGACCCGCTGACGCAAGGCCGGCGATGCCGGGACGTCATCGGCCAGGCAGCGCGCGGCCAGGAACAGCGGCCGCGGGAACAGGTTGCCGTATTCCGGGCGGCTGTTGAGGATACCCTGGAGGTAGTCCGCGAGGTGCTCCCCTTTGAGAATCCCCGCTGTCAGCAGGACAACCTCTCTCCACCGCGGTTGAAAGAGCCGTTTACCGAGGAGTTTCAGCGGCCGCCGGCGCTCTGCCAGGTGTCGGGCCGCGAGGTACTCCTTGAATGTCGGGTGCAGGAAATCGAAGTAGTCTGCACCTCGCTCGTCCAGTAAGCCGCTCTGCTCTCTAATTAGCTCCACGAACTGCCGGGCCAGCAGTCTGGCTTGGCCGCCCTTTGCGCTCTCCTGTTCCACGAAATGGCGTGCGATGCGCTCCTCCAGCTCGTCGCGATGGAGGAGCCCGGTGGGACGCGCCTCGACCCACGAGAACGCGATCGGCGCCAGAACACTCACTACGAAGGGCTCGTCCAGACGCCGCGCCCCCAGATGAAGGTCCACTAACGGGTAAAGGGTCTGGCGGGCGCGGTGCCAGTGCTCGGCCAGCGCCTCAACACACAGGCGGTAGAGCTCCACACGCTGGTGCGGCAACCGGGTGCCTTGGTGGTGGATTAGCGCCAGAATGGTGGCGAGCAATGGCTTAGTGGCTAGCCGCTGAATGGCTGGCGCCAGCATCGCCTCGGTAAGGTTCCTCGCGCGGTCCTCGGCTCTCTGCTCCCAGCCCTCCGTGGGCCTAGGCGAGCCCTCGTAGGCGTAGGCCCAGTTGCAGGCAAAGGCTCTGATGTCCTCATCGCCGAACGGCGCCAGCGTAAGGTGTGCCACGTCCCCGCCCAAGCCTACCCGCTGGTAGCCCGCGATCCGGGAAGTAATCACCACGCGGTTGCCGGGAGCGCAGTTGCGAATGAACCGCTCGATCTGGCGGGAGACCCGGATCCGCGTGTTCAGGTCGAGCACTTCGTCCAACCCGTCGAGCAGCAAGATGCACTCGCCGGCCTCCAGCTTCCGGCGCGTCAGTTCCCCGTCCACGCGATCGGCGGCACCTCGTTGCATCACAAAGTCGCAAAACGCGAGAACACCGCGATCGGCTACCGCATCGCCGTAGGCGGCGATCGGCAGCAGCAGCGGCAGCAGTTCTTCATCCAGTCCGAACGCCTCGCGCACCGCGTCGCGTCCCCGTGAGAACTTGATGGCCAGCAGTTTCAGCAGGGCCGACTTGCCGGAGCCCGGATCACCCAAGACGATCAGGCGTCGATGCTCCCGCAGAACCTCGGCAACTGTCACCCGCCGCTCGAGGAACTGCTCAGTCACCGCGGCCGGGAAGAGCATCAGTTGCTGCCGAGTCGGCTCCCGGCGGCCACGTCGGGATGGGTGTTCTTTGAGGGCCTTCAGGCTGCGGTCCCCTTCTGGCAATGCAGGGGCCGAGGTGCGCTGCAACACTCCCACCGTCGCGTTCAAAGGGACATACAGGTTCTCTAGGCGGAGCCGCAGGAACTCGCGCACTTGAAGAATGCCTCGGAAATCGAGGTATTCGTGGTCCGCGATGAGTCGCTTCCGGTAGTCCTCGAGAGCCTTGGCCTCCCGACCCTGCTCCTCTGTGGTCACCTCCCGCGGAACAGGTGCGGCGCCGGCGTGCGCCTTGAGAGCTTTCAAGAACTCCGTGACTTCCGGGTGCCCCGGGGACTTGCGGTAGGGAATGACGCGGATATGATAGTCCTCGTCCAAGCGCTTCCGGCGCACAGCAGACGCGGCCTCAGTAGACATCAGCGCATAATGCCGACCGCCGTACCCTTTGAAGGCCTCCGTCAGCTCCTCGAGACGCAGTGCGATGTCCGGGTCGTCGAGGCTGAACCCCATAAACAGCACGGTCTTGGTCTGCCACAGGGCGCTGAAATAGAACTTGAAGGCGTCGTTCCCGAACTGGATCTCACGGTAGTCTTTTCGCCCCAGCACAATGGTGTCCGTCCGGTCCACGTCGCCGTGCAGTTTCAGGACGTAGAACGATTTGTCCCGCTGCAAGTTGGCCAGCACACACGTGTCCTGCTGCGTGTAGACGCGTGGCATGCTCCGCCGTGCGGCGGCCCAGGCTTCCTCGATCAACTTGTCAAAGTTGCTGGTGAGCACACAGGCAAAGCCCAGTTCGGCGACTAAGCTGTGGTTCTCCGTCGGCTTCAGGCTCGGGTCGCGGAACCGCTTGTTCATGAACTCATAGAACCGCTGGTCGCCCATCTCATCCCGTAGGGTTTGGGCAACGTCTATGAGTTTTCCCTCGCGGATCTCCTTCTGGATGTCCCGCAGCTTACCTGCCAGATCGGCGCCTTGCTCCCGGCACCAATCCACCATTTGCCTGAGGAACGTCTTCCAGTCGGGCAAGCCCGCCGCTGCTGATAGCCCAGCACCCACGAACGCCACGCAGTCACCGGTGCGGACCGCGTCCGCCAATTCGCGCGGAATTTCACTTGCTTCGAAGGGCATGGGATACCCCCGCTCTGTTGTTGAGCCTGCTGGGGAGCATTGTACCTCCAAGGCAATCGGACAGGGTTTTCCGAAATCAAGACTTCGTCAGGTCCACGAAGCACCACCAGGAGGCGCCTCGGAGGCTGGCCAAACACGCGCCCCGCGGTGGGCAGTGGGATAAGACTCCGGTCCTGTCAGGCGTGGCAAGTCGGGAGACTTACGCCACTCCCTTCCCCAGCAAACGCTCCAACGCGACGCGCAGGCCCTGCCCGTAAGCCGGGT
>CAZIRH010000187.1:0-8979 GCA_964541065.1 uncultured Solibacteraceae bacterium | reverse complement strand
CAAGTCCGCCGACAAGGAGATGGTGCTGGACGGCCTCTTCCAGTATCCGGTCCTGATGGCCGCCGACATCCTACTGTACCAGGCCGCGGTCGTCCCGGTGGGCGACGACCAGTCGCAGCACGTCGAGCTCACCCGCGACATCGCGCAGCGCTTCAACTCGCTCTACGGGGAGACCTTCGTGGTGCCGGAGACCCGCCTGCCCATGGTGGGCGCGCGCATCATGGGCCTGGACGACCCCACCAAGAAGATGAGCAAGTCCGCCGCCGGCGCTGGCCACGCCATCGCCCTGCTGGATCCCCCAGACGTCATCCGCCGCAAGATCCTGCGCGCCACTACCGACTCGGCGCCCGGCGTCGATTTCCAAGTCTTGAGCCCCGGCGTCGAGAACCTGCTCAACATCCACCAGGCCTTCACCGGCTGGTCCGGCGACGCGCTGCGCGCCCACTTCACCGGCATGCGCTACGGCGAGCTGAAGAAGCAGGTCGCCGAAATCACCGTCGCTTACCTGGAGCCTTTCCAGAAGCGGTACCAGGAGATTGTCTCCGCGCCCGGCTACGTGGACGGCGTCCTGCGCGAGGGTGCCGAGCGGGTGGCGCCCATCGCCCGCGCCACCGTCGAGCTGGTCAAGCAGCGCATGGGACTGCACACCGCCTCCTGAGATGCACCGCGGGGCCATCTCGCTTCCGGCCTACTGGCGGCTGGTCCGCGCCAACCCCAACTTCCGTCGTCTGTGGCTGGCCCAGATCATCAGCGAGATGGGGGACTGGTTCTACACCATCGCCATCTACAGCCTGCTGCTGGAGCTCACCGGCAGCGCCCAGTCCGTGGGCCTGGCGGTGGTCTTGCAGGTTCTGCCGCAGTTGTTTGTGGCGCCCACCGCCGGGGTGGTCAACGATCGCGTGAGCCGCAAGCGCGTCATGATCTTCGCCGATCTGGCGCGCGCCGCCATCGTGCTGGGAATGCTGGCGGTGAGCCGCGCCGAGATGGTGTGGCTGGTCTACCTGCTGCTGCTGCTGGAGACCATGATGTGGGCTTTCTTCGAGCCGGGCCGCAGCGCCATCGTGCCCAACATCACCGAAGGCGAGGACCTGGTGGTGGCCAACGCGCTGTCCTCGATGACCTGGTCGCTGATCCTGGCCGTGGGCTCGGCCCTGGGGGGCGCCGTGGCGGCTTTCTTCGGCCGCGACACGGTTTTCGTCCTCAACTCGCTTTCCTTCCTCGTCTCGGCGGCTCTGCTGGCGCGCATGCGTGTTCCCGAGCCCCACCTGGCGCAGGCGGCGCCCATGAAAGCGCGGGATCTGGTGGACTTCTCACCCATGGCCGAGGGCCTCAACTACGTGCGGCGCGACCGGCGCCTGCTGGCTACCCTGCTGGTGAAAGCCGGACTGGGCCTTATGGCCGCGCACTGGGTCCTGCTGCCCATTTTCGGGGAGCGCATCTTCCCCGTGCGCGCCGCCGGGCTGAGCGCGCGCAACAGCGGCATGCTGGGGATGAGTATCCTGATGGGCGCGCGCGGCATCGGCGCCCTGCTCGGGCCGCTGCTGAGCGGCTACTGGACCGGCCAGCGCCAGGCCCGCCTGCGGCTCAGCATCGTCTTCGGATTCCTGGCCGGCGGCCTGGGCTACTTCGGCCTGGCCCTGGCGCCCTCGATTGCCATCGCTTGCGCGACCATCGTGCTGGCTCACGCCGGCGGCAGCGTGGTGTGGGTCAGCTCCACCACCCTGCTCCAGTTCCAGGCCGAGGACCGCTTCCGCGGCCGCGTCTTCTCGGCCGACTTCGCCTTCCTGGTGCTGACGGGCTCCATCGCCAGCTACTCCGCCGGGACCCTGCTGGACTGGGGCGTCACCGTGCGCGCGCTGGCCGCAGCCACCGGCGCGCTGACGCTGCTTCCGGCGCTGGCCTGGGCCTTCGGCCTGCGGCTGTGGCGGGGGGAGCGAACCGCCGAGCCGCAGAGCACTCCGAATTGACCTGGGCGTTGCTCTGCGTCCTCTGCGGCTCGGCGGTGAGCGGCCCGTCCCGGTTCGCGCTGCCGGTTGCGCGTGGCAGCAATGCTATCATTGACAGCAGGAGCACCAGCGATCCCATGGCCCAACTGACCGTGCGCAATCTGCCCAGCGAGGTCGTCCGCGCGCTGAAGATCCGCGCCGCCCAGCACGCGCGTTCGGCCGAGGCCGAGCACCGCCTGATACTGGTCCGGGCTCTGAGGACCGCAGGAGCGGATTTCTGGACGCGGGCGGATGCTCTCCGGCGGCAGAGCGCCGGCCGGCAGCGGCATGAGAGCGCCCGTCTGCTCCGCCAGATGCGAGATCAGCGATGATCGAGCGGGCGGTGGTCGATGCCAGCGTCGCGGTGAGGTGGGTGCTGGAGGAGCCGGGAAGCCGGCAGTCCCGGCAACTGGCGGAGGCCGCCCTCGAGGCCCCTGACTTCCTGCTCCTCGAGTGCGCCAACATCCTGTGGAAGAAGGTCCGGCTGGGAGATCTTCGCCCGCCGGAGGCCGCCGAAAGGCTGGAGCTGCTCGCCCGGGCTCCCATCGCCTGGGCCAGCAGCACGGACGTGCTGGGAGAAGCCTTGCGCCTGGCCCTGGAACTGCGGCACCCGGTCTATGACTGCCTCTACCTGGCCCTGGCGCTCGACCGGGGCGTCCCCTTGGTGACAGCAGACCGAAGGTTCGTAGAAGCGGTTCGCCGCCGCAGAGCGCTGGCGCACCAAGTCCGGCTGCTCCAGGAGCTTGCGGTGTCTACATGACGTGAATCGCCTCTTCACCCGCGCACTACGGCAATCCTCGTGAACCCTTCTTCCAGCGTGGGCGGCACCAGCTTGGCTGCCATCTTGATGACGGCTTCCTCGGGCACCACGCGGTCGCGGTGCCGGTTGCGCTCCAGGCACACCTCCACCGGCACGTCGAAGAAAATGGCCTCGGTGTCGCAGTCGTACAGGTCCGCCAGGCGGATGTAGGGCCGCCGCTCGCGCGGCGTCAAGTGCGTGGCATCGATGTAGGTCACCGGCCGGCCAATGGCCAGCCGGTGGCGCAACAGGTAGCGCAGTGCGGCGAAGACCCTCGAGTGAATGCTCTGATCGGTGGGATCGTCCGCCAGCAGGGCCCGCACGGCATCGGAAGATAGCGCCGCCACACCCATCTTCTCCAGGTAGGTCGATTTCCCCGAGCCGGGCAGGCCCACCAGAACCACGATGCGCGGGCGGGGGTTCACGGCCGGAACTGAGAGCGCAGGAACTCGAGCACGAAGCGGTCCCGCCGTTCGAGCACGCCCGCGAGGTCCTTCTTCGACCAGTCGTAGAAACCGCGGCCCCACTTGGCACCCCGATGGCCCTCCCGGATCATTTCCCTAAGCAGCTCCGGCGCCTGGGGCTGATTGTACAGGTCGCGGGCGATGTAGTCCATGATGTCGGTGGCCATTTCGACGCCCACCGCGTCGAAGTGCTCGAAGATGCCGTAGACGGGCAGGCGCAGGCCGAAACCGGTCTTGGCGGCCAGATCCACCTCCTCGGGATCGGCGATCCCCTCGGCCACAATGTTCACCGCCTCGCGCCACAAGGCGTGCTGGAGGCGGTTGCCGAGCTGCCCCGGACGGTCCTTCTTGACCACCACCGCGACCTTGCCGCAGCGCACCAGCAGCGCGCGCACCGCTTGCGCAACCTCGTCCGCGGTCCTGGCGCCTTTGACGATCTCGACCAGGGGCATCAGGTGCGGCGGGTTCCAGAAGTGAGTTGTCAGCACGCGCTCCGGGTGGCGGCACCTCGAGGCCACCGCGGTGATGCTCAGCCCCGATGTGTTGCTGGCCAGCATTGCCTCCGGCCGACTGAGCGCGTCCATGCGGGCGAAGACGTCCTGCTTGAAGTCCATCTTCTCCGGGCCGGATTCGATGACGATGTCGGAGGCGCCAATGACCTGGTCGAAGTCCGTCGAGGCGGTCAGCTCTTCCAGGGCGCGCTGCGCCTGACCGGGCGCGGCCAGGCCGTTCTCATCGAGCAGGCGAATCTGCGCGTGGGCCTTCGCCAGCCCGCGCGCCGCGCCCTCTGCGCTACGGCTCAGGATAGTTGTGCGCAAGCCGCCCAAGGCCAGCGTCACGGCGATCCCAGGCCCCATCATCCCCGTGCCGATCACGGCGGCGGTCCGAAACTCGTCAGACATACTAGGCACCCAAGCTACCACACTCCGCCCGCCCGTCGCGCCTGTGACAGAATGGAGCGAAGAGCCACTGGGTGTGCGAGTGGCCCGGGAGTGACTGGATGCAGCTTCGCGTGCTCGCCTTCGTGCTGGCTGGGGGTAAGGGAACCCGCCTCTATCCGCTGACCAAGGAGCGCGCCAAGCCCGCCGTGCCCTTCGGAGGCAAATACCGCATCGTCGATTTCGTGCTCAGCAACCTCATCAACTCGGGCATTTACTCGGCCTACGTCCTGGTCCAGTTCAAGAGCCAGTCCTTGTTGCAGCACCTCCGCGACGGCTGGCAGTTCGCCGGCCCCCTACAGAGCCAGTTCGTGATCCCGGTGCCCGCGCAAATGCGCTCGGCCGACGAATCCTGGTACCAGGGCACCGCCGACGCCATCTATCAGAACCTCAACCTGATCGAGCAGTCGGAGCCCCACCTGGTGCTCATCTTCGGCGCGGATCACGTCTACCGCATGAACATCCGCGACATGATCGCTTTCCACCAGGAGAAGCGCGCCGAGATCACCGTGGCGGCCATCTCGATGCCCCGGCATCAGGCCGCGGAGTTCGGCGTCATCGAAACCGAGCCGGGCGGCCGCATCCTGGCCTTCCACGAGAAGCGCCCCGACGCCCCCACCATTCCCGGCGACCCCGCGCGGGTCCTCGCCTCCATGGGCAACTACATCTTCTCCGCCCCAATGCTGTTGCGCGAACTCAAGAAGGACTACAACCACGAGGAGAGCACGCGCGACTTCGGCCGCGACATCCTGCCCGCGCTGGCCGGGCGCGCCGCCATGTTCGCCTACGATTTTCAGAGCAACGCCATCCCCGGCGAAGCGCCGGACAAGCCGGCCTATTGGCGGGACGTGGGGACCATCGACGCCTACTATCAGGCCAACATGGATATCCGTTCGGTGGACCCCGAGTTGAACCTGTACAATCGCGAATGGCCGCTGATTACCGCCGGCTACCCGGATCCCCCCGCCAAGTTCGTCTTCGACGACGAGGGACGCCGCGGCCAGGCCATCGACTCGGTGGTTTCCGCCGGCGCCATCCTCTCCGGCGGCCAGGTCCGCAACTCCGTGATTGGCCGTTACGTGCGCGTGCATTCGGGCGCCGAGGTGGACGACTCGATCATCTTCGACAACTGCGACATCGGCCGCCGCGCCCGCATCCGCCGCGCCATCCTGGACAAGAACGTGCGCATCAAGGAGGGCACTCTGATCGGCTACGATCTGGAAGCCGATCGCCGCAACTACCACGTCACCGAAAGCGGCATCGTGGTGGTGGAAGGCCCCCGCACCCGGGTCGAGTTGTCTACGGTGGCCATCTGAGGCCAAACGTCCACCGCGTCACGGGCGGTCCCTCGCGTACCCAGGGAGCGCGAGGCCACCCTCATACGAGCGACTCGAGGAACAGCCGCAGCAGGTTCCGGGCCACCAGGCGGCGATAGGCGGCGGTCGAGCGGACGTCGTCGATGGGCGAGATCTCCAGGGGCAGGCTGCGCAGGTCGGGCAAGGCGTCCAGGGAGGCCCCGCGCAGCAGACCTTCGGTCTGAAAACAGCGGAGCGGGATGGGCGCGACGCTGCCATAGACGAGCCGAAGGTCCACGATGCGCCCGGATTCCACCTGCGCCGCCGCGGCCAGCGAGACCTTCGAGATGGCCTGCGCCCGGCGCGCTCCCACCTTGCGGTAGAACTGGCGCCAGGCGGCTTTGCCGCGGGGCAGCCGGACGCCCCGGATGAGTTCGTTGGGCCGTAGGTCCAGGCGCTTGTAGTCGAGGTGAAACGACGAGTAGGCCAGCGCGCGCGGGCCGTCCGGCGAAATCAGTTCGAGCTCCGCGTCGTAGACCAGCAGCGGCGGGCAGGAGTCCCCGGCGGGCGAGGCATTGGCGATGTTGCCTCCCAGGGTGCCGCGATTCTGCGTGGCCAGGGCGCCGGTCTCCGCCGCGGCCTGGACCAGCAGAGGGAACTCGGCGCTCAGCAGCGGCGAGCGGCGGATCTCAGAGTAGGTCGCGACAGCCCCGATCCAGACCGAGTCGCCCGACTCGCGGATGCCGCGCAGCTCGGGCAGGTTCCAGATTCCGACGAAGTGGCGATGAGCGAGCGCGCCGGAGGCCAGCTCGACCATGAGGTCAGTCCCGCCGGCGAAGGGGCGGAAGCCCGCTTCAAGCAGACGGAAGGCTTCGGCCAGCGAAGCCGCCACCTGGAGGTCGTAGTCGGGGACGTGGGCTCTCATGGCTGAGAGGCCTGCTTGACGGCGGCAACGACGCGCGCGTAGCCCGTGCAGCGGCAGAGGTTGCCGGCCAGGGCGCGCCGGATGTCGTCGTCCGAGGGTCGAGGATTATCGTGCAGCAGGCGCGCGGCGGCCAGCACCATCCCGGGCGTGCAGAACCCGCACTGGACGGCGCCGGCCTCCAGAAAGGCCCGCTGGAGGGAATCGAGTTCGCCGGAGTGCGCGAGCGCCTCGATGGTGGTCACCCGCACGCCCTCGAGTTGCGCGGCCGGCACCAGGCAACTGTTCACCAGTTCGTCATCCAGCAGGACCGCGCAGGCGCCGCATTCCCCCTCGCCGCAGCCTTCCTTAGTGCCGGTGAGGTGCAGGTGGTCGCGCAAGATGTCGAGCAGCCGCTCCAGAGGCCAGGCTTCCACTTCGACCGGGTTTCCGTTCACTTCGAAGGCCAGGCGGATTCGCTGAGGCATCATTCCTCCCCGGCCCGGGCTAGTGTCCTGTCTCGCAAATATCTTGACAATGCTGCCTTGTGGGATAGGCTTTCAGCCTGTCGTCCGCAGTAGTCCCCATTGTCAACGAACTTGCGAGACAGGACGCGAGGCGTTCGGGCGTGCAGGGCGCATGAGTCACCGAAACGCCGGTAGCATCGTGAATCGCGTTGATGACGGCAGGGGCGACCCCGTCGGCGGGGAGTTCGCCCAGACCTTTGGCCCCCAGGGGACCGTGCGGGTACGGGTTCTCGACGAAGATGACGCGGATGGGGGGCACGTCGCGGGCGGTCGGAGCGATGTAGTTGGTCATGCGGTCATTGAGAACGCGGCCCTCGCCGTAGAGCACCTCCTCCGAAAGCGCGAAGCCGAGGCCCTGCGCGACGCCGCCCTCCACTTGTCCAGTGGCCAGGGTGGGGTTGATGATGGTGCCGGCATCGACGACGGCCACGAAGTCCTCGACCGCCACTTCCGAGGTGGCCGCATCCACCGAGACCTCGGCCACATTCACCGCCCAGGAGTAGGCGCCGTACGCATCGCCGTGGAAGTGCTCCTCATCCCACTCGAGGCCGGGCGGCGGCTGGTACTGGGCCGTCGAGCGCAGGGCGCCATGAAGCTGGACGTAGCGGCGGCAGGCTTCGCGGAACGGGAATTGGGGCAGCAGGCCGGCCTGTTCGAGCGTGCGGCGCAGGCCCAGAGCCGCCGAGGCGACCAGTTTGCCCACCACCATAGTGGTGCGGGAGGCCACGGTGGGGCCGCTGTCGGGCACCACCGCCGTGTCGTGCGGGGCCACTTCGACGTCGCCGGGAGTGAGCGCCAGGCTCTCCGCCGCGATCTGGCCCAGGACGGTGTCGGCGCCCTGGCCGAGCTCCGTGTTCGCGACCAGCACCCGCACGCGGCCTTCCCCGGTCGCCTCCACCGCCACCTGGGAGGCGAGGAACTGCTCGCCAGAGCCCGTGAAACCGGCGCCATGCAGGTAGCAGGCCAGGCCCACACCGCGCCCAGCGGGGCGCTGGCGGCGGTAGTCTGCGGCTTCCAGCGCGCGATTCAGCAGCAACTCCAGGTCGGTGCCGGCGGGAACCACCTGGCCGGTGGGCATGGTGTCGCCCGGGCGCAGCAGGTTGCGGCGGCGGAATTCCGCCGCGTCGAGACCGAGGGCGCGGGCCAGGCGATCCATGTGACGCTCGAGGGCGAAGATCACCTGCGGTACCCCGAACCCGCGGAAGGCCCCGTGCGGCGGATGATTGGTGGCCACGACGCGACTGTGAATGCTCACGTTCGGGCAGCGATAGACGCCCGCGGCGTGGAGCGTGGCGCGCGAGAGAACCACCGGAGAGAGCGTGCAGTAGGCGCCGCCCTCGAGCGTCAGGTCGATCTCCATGGCCACCAGGGCGGCGGCCGAGTCCACCGCGGTGCGATGGCGCGCGCGGGAAGGGTGGCGCTTGGTGGTGGCGGCGATATCCTCGGCCCGGTCGTAGATGAGCTTGACCGGGCGGCCGGCTTTCCACGCCAGCAGCGCGGCGTGGCCGGCGATCATCGATGGATAGTCTTCCTTGCCGCCGAAGCCCCCGCCCGTCTCGCACTGCACCACCCGGACGCGGTCCGCGGGAAGGCCGAACAGAACGCGCAGCGCCTTGTGAACGTAGTAGGGGCACTGCAGCGAGCCGAAGACCGTGACGTCGTCGTCCGGGTTGGCCAGCGCCAGGGCGCCCTGCGGTTCGAGGTAAAGCTGCTCCTGGGCGGAGGTGGTGTACTCGCCGTCGAGGACGAACGCGGCCTGGGCGAAGGCGGCGTCCGGGTCGCCCTTGAGCACGCGGTAGCTCTTGAAGACGTTGTCGGAGCCCCAGATGCGCTCGCGCCGCGCGAGCGCCTCGTCGAGTGACAGCACCGGTGGCAGCGGCTCGATATCGAGCTGCACGTGGCGGCGGGCCTCTTCGAGCGCCCAACGATCTTCGTGGGCCAGCAGCACCACCGGTTCTTCGGCGTGCTGGATGAGATCGGCAGCCAGGCAGGGCTGGTCGTCGAGGATGGTGGCGATGCGGTTGCGCCCCGGTATGTCGGCCGCGGTCACGATGACGAAATCGCGCCAGG
>CAZIRH010000186.1:0-8991 GCA_964541065.1 uncultured Solibacteraceae bacterium | reverse complement strand
AAGCGGGCCAAGCTGTGACAGGCGTCCTCGTCAGTTGCGTGGTTCCGGTGTACAACGGCGAGCGCTTCATCGCCGAAGCGCTGGAGAGCATCTTCGCCCAGACCTACCGGCCCATCGAGGTCGTGGTGGCCGACGACGGATCCAGGGACCGCACGCACGCGGTGCTGGAGCGTTACGGGGGCCGCATCCGGACAGTCACGCAGCCCACCGCCGGGCCCCCCGCCACGCGCAACCTGGGGCTGCACGCCGCGCAGGGAGAGTTCATCGGGTTTCTGGACGCGGACGACTGGTGGCACCCCGAGAAGCTGGCCCGCCAGATGGCCCGCTTCCAGGAACGTCCGGAGCTGGAAGCCTCGGTCACGCACGTGCAACTGGCGTGGGTGGAAGAGCTGCACGACGAGGCGCGGGGCTACCGCGACCATCCCCGCGCGCAGCCGGTGCCGGGCTACACCACGATCACGCTGCTGGCCCGCCGGACGGTCTTCGACCGGGTGGGCACGTTCAACCCCGAGTTGTGGTTCTCCGACGCCACGGACTGGTTCCTGCGCGCCCGGGAGCTGGGCGTGGTGACGGAGCTGATGCCCGACGTGCTGGTGTGCCACCGCATGCACCACAGCAACCTGACGCGGCGCCGGATCGCGGCCAGCCGCGAGGAGTTCGTGCGGATCGCGAAAGCCTCGCTGGACCGCCGCCGGCGCGTGGCCGGCGCTCGGCCCGATGAGTGAGTACGCGCACTCGCTGCGGATTCCAGCGGAGATGCTGGGGCTGTCGCTCCCCACGGACCTCCAGACGCTGCTGCTGCGCGTGTGCCTGGTAGATGCAGCGGAGGTGCGCCCGGAGTGGGAGCGCTGGGCGGCGGCGACGCCGCGAGCCAAGTACGTGCTGGGCGGCCGGGCGGGCGTCAAACGGGTGCTGGCGCTGCTGTACTGGGGCGCGCAGCGGCAGGGCATCGTACTGGAGAAGGAACTCGGAACCTATCTGCGAGCGGCGTGCCTGCGCGAGCAGGTGCGCTTCGAGACGGTGCGCGCCGTTTGCGGAGAGGCTCTGGGGTGCCTGGCGGCGCGCGGGGTGGTGGCCCTGGTGTTGAAGGGAGTCATGGCCGCGGAGACTCTGTACCCAGAGGCCTGGCTGCGGCATTGCCATGACCTGGACCTGCTGGTGCCCGAGGAACAGCTTGACGCCGCAGCGGGAGCGCTGCGGGAGGCGGGGTTCGAGCCGCGGGAGTCGGCGCGTCCGCCGCACGGCTCTGTGGCCCTGGTGCACGGCTCGGGTTTCCCGGTCAGCCTGCACACGCAGTTGTTCCGAGCGGCGGCGTTCAACGCCGGGTTGGCAGACATCTGGCGCCGATCGGTGGCAGCGTCGCTGGCGGGAGCGCCGGTGCGGCTGTTGCCGCCCGCTGACACCCTGGTACACCTGCTGGTGCACGCCGCGACCACGGGCAGCCGCATTTCGCCCTGCTGGGCGGCCGACGCGTGGTTCCTGATCGCCAGACGCCCGGACCTGGACTGGGAGCGAGTAGTCGCCCTGGCCACCGGCCACCGCGCGTTGCCGCTGGCGCTCACCTGGGAGTACCTGGCCAGGCGGCTGGCCGTCCCAGCGCCCGCGCCGGTGCTGGAGAATCTGCGCGCCCAGGCTGTGGCCGCGGGCCCCCTGAGTCGCGAGGCGGCGCGGCTGGCGGTGGTGCTGAGCGCGCAGGTTTGGCCGCTGGGAGTGCTGCGACGCTGTGGCGGGTGGCGGCAGCGGCTGGTGGCTGCGTGGTGGCTGGGAAGATCCATACTGAGATGATGATGCTGGGGGCGCTCCCCATCGCGGCGTTCGTGCTGGTCGCCCTGGACCTGGTCCGGCGAGCGGCGGAGCGAGGCGAAGGCGCGGCGTGGCGGCATGCCGTGCTGAGCGCGGCCTTGACCTGGGCCACGGCCCTGGTCCTGATCACGGAGGCGCTGAGCCTGTTTGGCGCGCTGTCGCGGACCTGGGTGGCCGCCGCGTGGGGAGCCGCCGTGGCAGCTTCCGTAGCGGTGTTCCTCCGCTCGTCCCGGCTGTGCCGCGTTCGGGCGCCAGCCCTGCCGCCAGACCGGGCCTTGCTGGCGATGCTCTGCGGGGTGGGTGCGATTGCGCTGCTGACCGGCCTGACGGCCGTGGCCGCTCCACCCAATACCTGGGACTCGCTCACCTACCACATGGGGCGCACCATCCACTGGATCCAGAACGGCAGCGTGGCGCACTACCCCACGCACATCACGCGCCAGCTTTACCTGAACCCCGGAGCGGAGTGCATCCTCACCCATGTGGTGATCCTCTCCGGGAGCGACCGCTGGGCCAACCTGTTGCAGTGGGCCGCCATGCTGGGCTGCCTGGCCGGGACGTCGCTGCTCGTGCGGGAACTGGGCGGGAGCGTGCGCGCGCAAATACTCGCGGTGGTGTTCACCGCCACCCTGCCAGTCGGAATTCTCCAGTCCTCCAGCACGCAGAACGATTACGTGGTCAGCTTCTGGCTGGTCTCGCTGGCGTATTGGGTGCTGCGCGCGCGGCGCGCCGGGTCCGGCCTGCGCGGGGCGGCGATGGTCGGCCTCAGCCTCGGCCTGGCGCTGTTGACGAAGGGTACCGCGTACGCCTACGCCCTGCCTTTCGTGGCGTGGTTCGCCATTCAGCAGGCGCGACTGCGTCGCCGGGGCGCCTGGGGCCCTCTGCTGGCGGCGGCCGGCCTGTGCGTGCTGCTCAATGCGGGGCATTGGACCCGCAACGTGGGAGTGTTCGGTCTGCCCGTGGGCCGGACCACTTTGTACGCCAACACGCGCATGGGACTGCGGCTGTTCGCGTCCAACGTGGTGCGCAGCCTGGCGCTGCACACCGCCTTGCCCTGGTCGGCCTGGAATCGCTTGGTCGAGGGGGCAGTCGGGAAGTTCCACGACGCACTGGGTGTCTCCAAGGACTACGCCAAGACCACCTTTCCGGGGGCGCGGTTCCGCGTGCCGGGGCGAGGAGAGCAAGAGGCCAGCCGGCCGACATTCAGCCTGGGACAGCTCTTGCGGCATGAAGATTACGCCGGCAATCCGGCGCACCTGGTGCTGGTCATACTGGCGGCGGGAGGATGTCTAGGCGCTGGGCGGTTCCGCCGAGACCGCACTCGCTGGTTGTACCTGCTGGCTGCCGGTGCGGCCGTGGCGCTGTTCTGCGCGTTCTACCGGTGGCAGCCCTGGCAGGCGCGACTGCACCTCGGCGCATTCGTTCTCTGGGCGCCGCTGATGGGCTGGGCACTGGATCGGCTGCCGACGCGCGGCCTGGCGGCGGCGGTGGGCGTGTGCTTGCTGGCGCTTTCCGCTCCCTGGGTGGTGGGCAACACCACCCGTCCGCTCATCAGCCCGAACAGCGTGCTGTGGCGGCCCCGGAACGAGGAGTACCTGGCGACCAAAAGGGAATTCTGGGGGCCGTTCCACGCGGCGGCCCGCTTGGTGGCGGCACGCGGCTGGACGAACATCGGCCTAGTGCTGGAGGAGAACTCCGGCGAATACGCGCTGTGGGCCTTGCTGCGGCAGGAGTTGGGGCGTGAGGTGCGCGTGGAGCACGTGGCCGTGCGGAACGAGTCCAGGCGCCTGACGGGCGGCCGCCCCTTCTTTCCGGAGGCGGTGCTGGCGGAGACGCCGGTCGCAGATCCGATCCCGGATAGATCCTTCGAGTGCTTGTGGCGGGAGGGGCCGCTGCGCTTGTTCGTGCCGAAGGAGCAAACTGCCAAAGGATGGCGGCAGGCCGCATGGAAACGTTGAGGGAATCGCTGATCCGGCTGCTGCTGGCAAGCCCGGCCGAGTCCGCGGAGGCGGCCCGGGGCCTGGAGGCTTCGCAATGGCGGGCGTTGCTTCCCCTGGCGGCGGCCTGGGGGGTGCTCCCGCGGGCAAACCAGCGGCTGGAGGCGGCACGCGAGAAGATCCCAGTCGATGTGCGCCGGGAACTGCGCGCGCATGTGTCCAACGGGTTCGTGCGCTCTTCCCTGGCGGCCCGGCAGGGCACCCGGGCCCTGGAGCAACTGCGCCGGCGCGGGATCCAGGCTGTGACCTTCAAGGGGCTGGCCGCCCTGGCGAGCCTGCACGGTGACCCAGCGGGCCGCGCCATCGGAGACGTGGACATCCTGCTCAGCCCGGCCAGCATGAAGGACGCTTTGGCCGCGCTCGCGGAGGTGGGACTGGCGCCGGAGCCGCCGGGCGAGCTCCGCGACTACATGGACTTCGTCCGCCACTCACCCGGTTTCGCCGGCAACTTCGCCGTGGCGCTCGCCGGCGAGTCGAAGTTCGAGATCGACCTGCACTGGTCGCTCGGCTTTCCGGAGGATTCGGAACTGGCGCCGCAGCGGGTGATTGAGCGCGGCCGGGTGGCGCAGGTGTTCGGCCAGGCCGTTCCCGTGGTTTCACCGGCAGACGGACTGCTGTTGAGCGTGCACCACGCGGTGCGCGAGAATTTCGCGCCGGACACGGTGATGCGCAACTTGCTGGACGCGGAGGGCTGGTGCGGCCTGCTGGCGGCGCGCGGGGAGCTTCCGGCAGCCATGGAATTGGCCGGAGCGTGCGGCCTGGGCGCGCCGCTGCGGGCGGCGGCCGGGATCCTGACGCGCTTTGATCCCGGCAGCGGGGCCCGCGGCCTGCTCGAAGGCGCCGCTTCGCCCGTCGAGCAGCGGGCCGCTGCGCGTCTGGCCGAGTTGTTCTTGTGGCAGGCCCGGGCCGGCCGGCTGCCGGATGATCTCTTCAGCCTGTTCGACCCGCGAGCCTGGCGGCAGATCGCGGCTGGCCTGCTCTCCGGATGGCGGCGGCACCGCCGGTTCATGCGGGCGCTGGAAACGAAAGCACAGGGTGGTCCGGTGCCGCTTTCGCGGCGGCTGGCGGCACTGCTGGGATCGCTCGGCCGCCTTCCGCCATCGCACTTGCGCTTGCTGCGCACCGTGGCCCGGGTGAAGCGTGACTTCCAGCGCTCAGTTCCCCGGAGGCGCTGAAGCACGGGAGGCGCTTCAGGCAAGGTCCGTGGCCTGGTGCGCGAATATGCCGGAATGAGAGTCCAAACATGGGCAGGGGGCGCACACGACGCAGCGAGGCCCTGGAGATGGCTGCGCGCCTGGCGTGCGGGCTGGCCTGGGGGCGCTCGGGTGGTTGGGCATGCTGGGACAGGAGCCGGACGCCTCCGGGACCCCCCTGGCCTACACCGGCCCCGGAGCGGGCTTCGCCGTTCTGGGTTCCTTTCTCTCGGCGGTGGCAGGGGTCCTGCTGGGCGCGTTCTCCCTGCTGCTGTGGCCGTTCCGGATGGCGTGGCGGGTGATGCACCGGCACCGGGGTTTCCGGCCCGCCAGGATGAGGAAACTGATTTTCCTGGGGCTGGACGGGCTGGATCCGAAGCTGGCGGAGCCCTTCCCGGATGAGGGCAAGCTGCCCAACCTGGGCAGGCTGCGGCGGACGGGCGATCACCTGGAGGGCGTGATCGAGGGGCCGGAGGACGCCTCGGTGGAGGGAGGCGGCGCGCTGCGTGTGCCGTTCCGCATCGCCCCGCGGCCAGGGTCCGGGGAGGCCACCCGCACGCTCCAGGGGGAATCGCATGCCTTGAGGCAGGGCGTGTAGACGTCCTGGATCAAGCTGCGCTTTCGTACCGCCTGGCGAAATCACTGCCACGACCCCACCCCAGGTTGACAGCCCGGCTGGGGCTTCGATATGCTGGGAGGGTTTGGTGGATTTGTGTCCGCTCCTGTGTGAGGGCGCCCCGTTGGGGGCGTAGACAGGGGCCGGCCCCGAGGTCCCGGGCCCGTTGACGCGTCCGGGGCATGGGCTAGTCCAAAACCCGCACCTGCTAGCAGAAGAAGCGGCGCTCAGTATGGCCCCAGGGTGCGCCTGTGTTACGGCGGCAGGCGCCCCGGCCGGGCGCCGGGTTTGGGTATTCATCGCCAGCGAGCAGAAAGGAAGTT
The DNA here is from genome assembly GCA_964541065.1 of uncultured Solibacteraceae bacterium. Lineage (GTDB taxonomy): Bacteria > Acidobacteriota > Terriglobia > Bryobacterales > Bryobacteraceae > VFZS01. The sequence goes on along the minus strand of CAZIRH010000186.1, from coordinate 3,059 downwards.
TCGTGCCAACGTTCAATCAACTGGTGCGACGAGGGCGGACGCCCGCGCGGTACAAGACCGCCAGCCCGGCGCTGGGATCGTGCCCGCAGAAACGCGGCGTGTGCACGCGCGTCTACACCACCACCCCCAAGAAGCCCAATTCGGCCCTGCGAAAGGTGGCCCGCGTGCGGCTGACCAACGGCATCGAGGTCACCACGTACATCCCCGGGGTGGGGCACAATCTCCAGGAGCACTCCATCGTGCTGATTCGCGGGGGCCGGGTGAAGGACCTGCCCGGCGTCCGGTACCACGTGATCCGCGGCACGCTGGACGCCGCCGGCGTGTCCGAGCGCAAACAGGGACGGTCCAAGTACGGGGCCAAGCGGCCCAAGTCATAGTGGGGAAGCATGCCGCGCAGACGACGACCTGAACCCCGGGAAGTGGCGCCCGACCCGGTCTACAACTCGACGCTGGTCGAGAAGTTCATCAACTCGATGATGTGGGACGGCAAGAAGAATGTCTCCCAGAGCATCGTCTATGGCGCCATGGACAGGATGCGGGAGCGGGCCGGCGACGACCCCCTGAAGCTGTTCAAGAAGGCGGTGGAGAACTGCAAGCCGCTGCTGGAGGTCAAGACCCGCCGCGTGGGCGGCGCCAACTACCAGGTGCCCATCGAGGTGACGCAGACCCGCCGCACCAGCCTGGCCATCCGCTGGCTGATCCTGCACGCGCGCTCGCGTCCGGAAAAGAGTATGCCGGAGAAGCTCGCCGCCGAGCTGCACGACGCCGCCAACATGCGCGGCGGCGCCATCAAGAAGAAGGACGACGTACACCGCATGGCGGAAGCCAACAAGGCCTTCGCACATTATCGGTGGTGAGGAGCCGGCCGGACCCCCATGCCCCACAGCGTGCCCATCGACCGGATGCGCAACATCGGCATCATGGCCCACATCGATGCCGGCAAGACCACTACCACCGAGCGCATCCTGTACTACACCGGCCGCACCTACAAGATCGGCGAGGTGGATGAAGGCACGGCGGTGATGGACTGGATGGAGCAGGAGCAGGAGCGGGGCATCACCATCACCTCGGCCGCCACCACCTGCGAGTGGCGCGACTGCCAGATCAACATCATCGACACCCCGGGCCACGTGGATTTCACCGCCGAGGTCGAGCGCAGCCTGCGCGTGCTGGACGGCGCGGTGGCCATCTTCGACGCGGTGGCCGGCGTGCAACCTCAGACCGAGACGGTCTGGCGCCAGGCGGACAAGTACCGCGTCCCGCGCATCTGCTTCATCAACAAGATGGACCGCGTGGGGGCGGATTTCTACCAGGCGGTCGAGAGCATCGTCAAGCGCCTGCGATGCTGCCCGGTGCCGGTGCAGATTCCGGTGGGCGCGGAGGACGATTTCCGGGGCGTGGTGGACCTGGTCACCATGCGGGCCCGCCTGTGGCGCGAGGAGACGCTGGGCGCCCAGTACGACGACGTCGAGATTCCTGGGGAGCTCGCCGGCCAGGCCCGGCAGTACCGCGAGAAGCTGGTGGAGGCGACGGCCGAAGTGGACGACGTGCTGTTCGAGAAGTACGTGCACGCCGAGCCCATCAGCGAGCAGGACCTCCGCGACGGCCTGCGCCGCGCCACCCTGGCCCAGAAGATCTTCCCCGTGCTGTGCGGCGCGGCCTTCAAGAACAAGGGCGTGCAGAACCTGCTGGACGGTGTGGTGGACTACCTGCCCTCCCCCGTGGACGTGCCTCCGGTGGAGGGCACGGCCATCGACGACCCCGACCGGACGCTTTCCCGCCAGGCTTGCGAGGAAGAGCCCTTCGCCGCCCTGGTCTTCAAGATCATGACCGATCCCTACGTCGGACAGCTCGCCTTCATCCGGGTCTACTCCGGGAGGCTGGCCAGCGGCGACACGGTCTACAACGTGGCCAAGGGGCGGGCCGAGCGCATCGGCCGCCTGGTGCGCATGCATTCCAGCAAGCGCGAAGAGATCCAGGAAGTCTGCGCCGGCGATATCGCCGCCGCGGTGGGCCTGAAGACGGTTTCCACCGGCGACACCATCTGCGACCGGCGGGAGCCGGTCGTGCTGGAGTCGATCGAGTTTCCGAACCCCGTCATCCAGGTGGCCATCGAGCCCAAGACCAAAGCGGACCAGGACAAGCTGGGGCTGGCCATAGGCAAGCTGGTGCAGGAGGACCCCACGCTGCGCATCGCCACCGACAGCGAGACCGGCCAGACCATCCTGTCCGGCATGGGTGAGCTGCACCTGGAGATCGTCATCGACCGCATGCAGCGGGAGTTCGGCGTCGGCGCCAGCGTGGGCCAGCCCCAGGTGGCCTACCGCGAGACCATCCGCGCGGCGGCCGAGGCGCAGGGCCGCTTCGTGCGGCAGACCGGCGGGCGCGGGCAGTACGGCGACGTCCTCCTCCGCGTGGAGCCGCTCCCCGCGGGAGGCGGCTTCCAGTTCGAGAACGCCGTGCGGGGCGGCGCGGTCCCCAGCGAGTACGTCCCCGCCCTCGAGCGGGGCGTCGTCGAGGCCCTCGAGGGCGGCGTGCTGGCCGGCTACCCCATGTCCGACCTGAAGGTGACGCTGCTGGACGGCAGCTATCACGAGGTGGATTCCTCGGAGCTGTCCTTCAAGATCGCCGGCTCGATGGCCCTGCGGGCGGCCGCCGAGAAGGCTCAGCCGGTGCTGCTGGAGCCCATCATGAGCCTGGAGGTGGTGGTGCCGGAGGAGTACATGGGCGACGTCATCGGCGATCTGACGGGGCGGCGCGGGCGCATCGAGGGTATGCGGTTGCGCGGCACCTCGCAGATCATCAAGGCCATGGTGCCGCTCCGGGAGATGTTCGGCTACGCCACGGACCTGCGGTCCCGCACCCAGGGCCGCGGCAGTTTCACTATGCATTTCGGCCGGTACGAGGAGGTGCCGGGGCCGATCGCGGAGGAGATCATCAACCGCGTGCAGGGAAGAGTTCTTTGGTAGCAGGAGAAGGGAAGGGTTGAGGAGAAAGCTGGCATATGGCTAAGGAGAAATTCGATCGCAGCAAGCCGCACGTCAACGTAGGGACGATCG
>CAZIRH010000185.1:0-8991 GCA_964541065.1 uncultured Solibacteraceae bacterium | reverse complement strand
CGAACACCTCTTGGGTCTGGCCGATCCGGTGCACTCGCCCCACCCGCTGCTCCAATCGCATCGGGTTCCAGGGGAGGTCATAGTTGATCACGGTATTGGCAAACTGGAGGTTCCGCCCCTCCCCGCCCGATCCGGTGGACAGCAGCACATCGGCTTCGTCGCGGAAACGCGCGATGGCCGCCTCCTTCTCGGCCGGCGACATCCCGCCGCTGAACAGCGCATAGCGCAGGGAATTCTGCTGGCACACCTCCGCCAGGTGCTCCAAGGTCGCCGTGAACTCGGTGAACACCACGGCCTTGCTTGGCCGCTCCGCAAGCATCCGGCCGAGTTGCAGGCCCTTGCCGCTGTAGAGGAGCTGCGAAGCCAGTTCCAGCATCTGTTCCAGGTCCCGACGGTCGCGCGCCCGCGGCCAGCTTTCCCCAGCCAGCGCCCGGCCCACCGCGCGGCGCAGAGCCTGGGAGCTGCTGCCGGCCTGGCGCTGCAAGAGATGGAGCGCAAAATCGGCGGCCTTTCCTCCGGAGCCCTGGTAGCACCGGGCCACAAAGTCGGAGACCATCTGGTAGAGCTGCGCCTCGGCCGGCGAGGGCGGCACCACCACGCTGGCCGCCACCCGGTGGGGCAGGCGTACGTCCACCGCCGAACGCGTGTTGCGCACCATGACTTCTCTCAGCAGCGAGCGCAGCCGCTCCGGGTTCCGGGGACACTTGGGCTTGCCCGCGGTGACGAAAAGCTTGCGGAAGTCCGCCTCCGTCGAGAGCAAGCCCGGCTTCAGGACCGTAATCAGGTTGTACAGTTCGATGAGGTTGTTCTCGACCGGCGTGGCCGTCAGCATCAGCATGAACTTCTTGGTGAGCGAATTGATCAGCTTCCAGTTCGCGCTGGTGCGGTTCTTCAGGCAGTGCGCCTCGTCCACGATCACCATGTCCCAGGAGATCCGCCTGAGCGCGGAGGCGTGCGGCTCCAGGCGCGCCATGGCGATGGAGGCCACGACCAGAGGCTCTTGCTGCCAGAACTGGGCGGAGTCGGCGCGGAACTCGGCGCCCTCCGGCGAAGCCGGCGCGAGAGAGAACTTCTCGATCAGTTCTCCTCTCCATTGCGACACCAGCGCCGGGGGCGTCAACACCAGGACCTTGCGGACCATGCCTCGCGCCCAGTATTCCTTCAGCACCAGGCAGGCCTCGATGGTCTTGCCGAGCCCCACCTCGTCGGCCAGCAGTGCGCGCCCCTTGAAGTGCCGCAGCACCTTGCGCACGGTCTCCTGCTGGTAGTGATAGGCGTCAACCCCGCGCAGCGTGGACAGGCAGACCAAGTCTTCGAAGTTCTGCACGAGCTTGAGTTCCAGCAGCCTCCGGCGGAGGAAGTAGTCGGCCAGGGCGCCCCGCGATACGTCCTGGAAACTCGGGGGTGGAGCGGGCAGGAAATCGACCGGGACTCGCGGCGCCTCGGGCTTGGGTGCGGGAGCAGGCGTCTCTGGCGCCTTGGCAGCCGCCGGCGCCACCGGTGGGGGGGTGGCGGGCGGCCCGGCTCTGGCCAGCTCTTGGCACCACAGCCTGGCGTTCTCCCGCAGCGGGACCAACTGGGGATCGCGGGAGGACTTGCTGACCTCCAGAAAATGTCGGAAGTCTTCCAGGACCTCCTGCGTCCGGCCGAGCTTGAGATGCGCCAGAGCCAGGTTGTAGCTCACAGTCGGGGCAGCCGGATGCTTGCGCGCCAGGCCGAGGTGGTAGGCGGCGTCCGCGTACTGCCCGGCCTGGAAGTGAATCTGGGCGAGCAGCTCGAGGGCGGGAGAATACTCCGGAGCCAGCAGGAGCGCCTTCTTCGCCGTCCGGGCGGCGCCAGGCGCGTCTCCATGCTGATAGGCCCGGCGCGCCACCACGCAGAGGTGCTCCGCTTCGGCCAGGTCAAGCTCGCGCCGTTCCGCAGCCCTTCTCTCCTTGAGTAGTCTGCGGCGCCGCTCTTGCTTCCTGGGATCGTGCGCCACGCTAAGGGTGACATTATAGCGTGCCGCCCGCGACCAGACGCGCTACCCGCGCTTGCTCCAGCGGCACGCGCGGCTGTGGGTGGCGGTGCTGGCCCTGGGATCCTGACCGCCGCGGCGGCGCGCGGCCCTACTTGGCCTTATTGGCCGGCACCGTCCAGAGGTAGACTCTGCGGTAGTCCACCTCGATCTGCTTGTCGGGCTTCCAGTCGCCCATGTCGAAGCTGTGTGAGACGATCCGCGAGCCCGGCTTGAGCTCCTTGAGCAGCCTGGGGCGGAGCTTGAGGTTGACGTCGGAGAGCAGATAAAGCGTCACCACCGTGGCTTCCTTGATGTCGGCCTCGAACAGGTTCCCCTGAATGAAGCGCACCCGGTCGGTGACCCCGGCGTTCCTGGCGTTCTCCTCGGCCTCCTTGATGCGCACCGGGTTGATGTCCACGCCCACGGCGCGCGCTCCGAATTTCTGCGCTGCCATGACCACGATGCGCCCGTCGCCGCAGCCCAGATCGTAGACGATATCGCCCTTCTTGACCTGGGCCAGCTTCAGCATGGCCTCCACCACCTCCGGAGGAGTGGGCACGTAGGGCACGTCACCCACCTGCCCTTCCCATTGCGCGCCCAGCAGCGGGAGGCAGAACAGCAGTACAAGAAGAATGCTCACAGGCTTGAATTGTCTTCGCATTGCGTCAGTCCTTCGTTACAGCGTACTACATTCAGATTCCCTTTCGGTATCCAGGGAGCGCGGTAAACGCCGATGGCCAGCCGGTTCGCCTCCGCATCGTCGATGGCCCGCTCCGTGGCCGCGTCCCAGCGAATCTTGCGTCCCACCCGATAGGCGATGTTGCCCAGCCGGCAGACGGTGTTGGTGGCGTGCCCGTCTTCAATGTCCGCGTTGGGCCGTTTTCGGCTCTTCACGCAGTCAACGAAGTTCCGGATGTGCGCCGGGTGCTGGATGGAGCTGTCCCCTTGCTCGGGCAGGCAGTCGGTGGTGTAGTAGTAGCCGAACTGGCGCTCGTCGTGATACCACTGCAAGGGCCGGGGCGGGTGGGCCGGGTCTTCGTGCCGCGTCATCTGGGGGGTGACGCGGTAGCCGGCGCGGTCCACGAACAGCGTGCCCTTGGTCCCCTGGAACTGGATCCCGTAGCTGCCGAAGCGGGCGGACCCGGCTTCGCCGTTGGGGCCGAAGCTCGAGTGGCTGAGCACGGAGTAGTGGAGTAGGAAGCCCTCGTACTCGTAGGTCACCTGCAAGGTGTCGGGGAGCTCGCCCTCTACGCGGTGGAACTGCCCGCCGGCGGCCACCACGCTGCGCGGCCCCCGCACTCCCATGGCCCAGAGCACGATGTCGGCCAGGTGCGATCCCCATTCGGTGAGCATGCCCCCGTAGAAATCCCAGAACAGCCTGCGACCCCGAGGCCATACTTCCCCGAACGGCCGCGGGGGCGCGGGGCCGAGCCAGAGGTCATAGTCCAGCTCCGGCGGCGGCTGGCTGGCGGCAGGCGCCTCCCGAGAGGCGGGCGAAGCCGGGGAGTGACTCCAGCAGACGGCGTAGTGGATGCGGCCGAGCTTGCCTTCCTGGATGAACTTGACGGCCCGCTGAAAATGCGTGCCGGATCTCTGCTGCGACCCCACCTGCACCACCCGCTGGTTGCGCCGCGCCGCTTCCACCATCAGCCGGCCGTCCCGGATGTTGTGCGAAGCCGGCTTCTCCACGTACACGTCCTTGCCGGCCTCGCATGCGTCGATGCACATGAGGGCGTGCCAGTGCTCGGGGGTCGCAATCACCACGGCCCGGACATTGCGGTCTTCCAGGAGCCGGCGATAATCGTGGTAGGTCTTCGCCTTTGCGCCGGCCAGGCTCAGCGCCCGCTCCAGGTTTGGCCGGTAGACATCGCAGAGGGCGACCACCTCAACGTCCGGCTGGCTCTGGATCACCCTTTGGTCCCACGTGCCCTGGCCTCCGCAGCCGATGACGCCCACCCCGATGCGGTCGCTGGCCGCGGCGCGCGCCGCGGGCTCGGAGCCCGCTGCCAGCCCCGCCAGGCCCGTACCCTGCAAGAGCTGTCTCCGGTTCATGGATCATCCCCTCCACCGCACGCCCAGGTTTAACGCCTTCCGGGCGTACTCGAAACTGCGTTCCAGATCCACGCGCTGTTGCTCTTTCAGCGCCGCCTCGTATTCCGCCGGCCGTTTCCCGGCGCCCGGCACCATCATCGAGCCCATGAACGGGCGGCCCTTCTGGACCAGCGCCACGAAGCGCGCAAACTCGCTCGCCCTGGCTTTCGGGAAGGCCTTCCAGAAATCCGGCTCCAGGTAGGGCAGCACGCGCGGCGGCGAGCCGGTGATGATCTCCAGTTGCACTCCCACGTTGGAGCAAAGCTGCCGGAAGCGCTCGAAGAACCGGACGTAGTCGATCGAGCTTTCCCCCAAGGCCACCCCTTGCGTGACCGCGCCCTGCGGGTGCTCAAAGACCACCACGTCCTTGACGTGCGTGGTGACCGTGTAGGGGGCGAGCACCTCCAGGCTCAGCCTGGGGTCTTCGACCACCGAGATGGGGTTTCCCGTGTCGAAGCAGGCGCCCACGAAGTCCTTGCCCGCCTCCTCGATCAGTTCCCGCAGCTCCCAGGCCTGCAAGTCCATGTGGTTCTCGACCGCGATCTTCACCCCCAGGTCCAGCGCCTGGCTGCGCAGGGAGCGCAGGATCTTTACCGTGGTCTCGATGTGCTTCTCGAGCGGCACCGGACCGCGACGCTCGGTCCCGCCCCCCATGTAGCACCGCATCGAGGCCGATCCCACCACCCTGGCGGCGCGCAGTCCTCGCAGGATGTACTGCGCCGGGTCCCCTTCTTTCCGGTCGTACCCGGCCGCGCTCGGGCAGATGCACCCCAGCCCGCTGTCGATGACGATGCCGAGCCGCTCCGCGTGCTCTTTCACTTTCCGCAGGTAGGCCGGCTCCAGGCTCTCGTAGTCCGACAGGTCGGAAAACTGGATGGTGTCCAGCCGCTGGCTGGCGGCGTAATCCAGCAACTGGATGGCCTTCCAGCGGAACGCGCGCAGCGAGTACGAGTCGAAGCCCAGGCGGATGCCGCCGCCAGGAGCCGGCTGCGCCGCCTCCCAACGGCCCGCGCCCGCACCCGCCGCAGTCGCCAGGAATGTGCGCCTTGTCATGAGGAGCTTCCTTTCACTTCGCGGCCAGCGCCTTGCCCACTGCCGCCAACTGTTCCAGAAACGGCTGCGCGATGCGGCCGTTGAGCTGCACGGGCACGTCCCAGGTGATCACCCCGCCGGCCCCCGCCACGGTGCGGCTGAAAGTGACGACCTGCTCTTCGGAGAAGCGCGGCTCGCCCATGCCCCACGTCTTGCCAAGAAAACTCAGCACGTGGATCCGAGCCCCGTCCACCTTTCCATCCACCGCGCGCCGGATGCTCACGCGATCCGGCTGATCGATCTCGCCGGCCGTGTAGTCCTCGTGCGGAGTGACCGACAGGATCCGATACACCACTCCGGGGTTGAACGCCAGCACGCGGTCTGGGTTGCCCGCTCGCGCCGCGGCCGCGAAGGTGGCGAAATTGGGCGGCTCGACAGAACGGTACATGGAATTGGGGAAGTAGCAGCCGTCAAACCACCAGCCAGCCACCTTCTTCCCCCACCGCTCGGCCCACGTCCGAATGACCTGCTCCCACTTGAGCTGGAACTCGCGGTTCGGATAGGGTCCATTGCGCCACTGCAGCGCCGTTCTGGCCTCCACGTCCCCCCCCGGCGCGCCCGAGGGCAGGTACACCATGAGCTGGATCTTTCTCTTCTGGAGCGCCGCATGAAGATCGGCCACCAGGTCGCGGCGCGAGCACTTGCTCGGCGCGATGCCCACGTACTTGTCGTAGGTGGCATTGGGCGAAAGATAGTAACCGGAATTCTGACCGATGGTAATGAGGTAGTAACCGGCGCCCACCGACTCGAGTTACTTCGCCATTCCCTCCGCATCGAAGCCGTCCACGAGCCGGTTCCATTCCTCGACGCTCATGGTCAGGTTATGAACGCGGGCCATCCAGTCCGCCAGGTAGTGGGTCATCACGCCCCAGCGGGCCGCCCTCATCCAGGCCGCCCGGTCCTGCGGCAGGCCGGGCAGAAACAAGCAGAGCAGCAAGAGAAGACGCATGGTCCGCTCACCTCAGTTCAGGCTTGATATCGACGGTGCCGGCGTCGAAGTCCACGGTGACCGTGGTGCCGTCGGCAAACGTGGTGCGCTCTTTGCGGTAGCTCTTGTCCAGGAACTCGTGATTGGTCATTTCGAGCAAACCGGTCCGCGTGTGCAGGGCCGCCATGCGGCGCACGGCGGCGAGGGCCTCATCGGTGACTTCTCCGCCCCGGCCTCCGACCGACGGAACGCCCCCGTACAACAGGCCCACCAAACTGCCCTGCCCCGGACCGCCGCCCGCCGGGATGACGATAGCATCGTGGTAAACCAGTTGATACAGCGGCACCGGAATGGCGGTGCCCCGGCCGGGGTTGCCGGAGCCGAAGTCCACGTAGGGGATCACCCAGTCGGCCGCCGCCTCGGTTCCTACTAACCCCAGGTTGTTGCGGACCCACCGGAAGCAGGCGGCGCGGAACTTCATACTATCGGCCCGCGTGGTGGGATGCTGCGGATTGAAGTCCCGGTCCGGCGGGATGTAGCCGTAGACGTCCAGATAGGCGCCCTGCGGCCTGACGCCCTGTTGGAGCATCAGCCGGTAGTTCTTCACCAGGTGCCCGAGGTGAAAGCGTGGGTTCAAGTAACTCATCAGCCCGCCGTCCCAGTGATCCATCATGGGGACGTACCCGGACTTCGACTGCCCGAACCGCGAGCCCGGAAAGATCCGCGGCGGCCGCACGGCGTCCTCCTCGTGAATGGCGAACTGCTCCTGGAACGACGGCGAGTCCGTGTAGTAGTCGCGGTACTGATCGTGCAGCACAAACAGGTACTTGAGCTGGCGCAGCGTATCGCCGAAGCGCTTCATACCGTCCCAACCGCCCGCTTCCGGGGCGGGCGGCAACTCGTCGGGATGCTGGCGGTCATACCCGCGATACGGCCAGGCGGCGAGGCAGACGTACAGCCGGTCCACCCCCCGCTCCTTCCACTTCCGCAACTCGGCTGCCCGCTGGTCGAAGGTCACCACGCGGTAGTTCCGCTCCGGGTTCTTCGGATCGTAGCGGAAACCGCCCGGCCGGTAGTTGGTCAGGAGGTGGAGCCGGGTGTGCGGCGTTCCGATGAGTTCCTGCACCAGGGGCTCGCGGGCGATCTTCTCTTTCAAAGAGACGAACTGGCCGCTGTCCATTACGTGGCGCCGGTAGCGCTTGGCCAGGGTCACGTAGTTGCCCTTGGTGAAGAAGACCATCCGGGCGCTGCGCGGGTATGAAAAGGCGCCCAGCACATCGCGCCACCGCGCGCCCATGACCGTGGGGCCGCCGGCCGGGTGGTGGAATTTGTACGCGGCGTCGTCCGGCGTCTCGACAATCACCATCATCGCCGCCGGGCCCTTCTGAAATCCCCACCAGGACATCGACCAGCACTCGATGAGGTTGCTTTCCACCACGCTGACGTCCTTGGGGTCCACGGTCCCTTCTTTGGTCATAGCCCGAATGGGACTGTATTCCCTGGGCCAGTTGCGCGGTAGCAAAGTGCCCCACTTGTTGCTCAGGACGGTGTAGTCGACGACCTCTTTGGCATCCAGTTCCTTGGGCCAGTCCAGTTGCCGCAGGACGGCCTCGCCCTCCGCCGCGCTGACGTCGAAAACCAGCTCCTCATCCGGGCCTTCCAGGCACACCGTCAGGTAGAGCCTCAAATCCAGCCAGACGCCTCCCCGCAGGAGGCCCCCGTGGCGAAACTGGTCGAGCACGATCTTCACGCCCGTCTTGAAGCCCGTGTCGAACGGCTCGATCTGGATTCGCCCGGCGTCCGCCAGCCGCAGGTGGAACTCTTCCCCGCGCGACTTGACCAACATGTCATCTTGCAGGGAGGGCGCCAGGGTCCAGGTCACCGGGCCGGCATCGACCTTCAGGGCCAGACTGGAGGCCTGGAGAGTGACCTTGTTCTTCTTGCCGGCGATGACCCAGTCGCCGCCCGCGCGCGAGACGTCCACCATCGGCGCGCCCCGCTCCTCGCGGGGCGCCGGCGACTGTTGCTGCGCCGCCAGGCCGGCCGAAAGCGGCCCCATGCAAACAGCCGCAAGAACAGTAAGCCGATATGTTGTCATCAAAGTCCTCCTGTACGGCGAGCTGAAGCTCGCCGCTGCACACCGAAAAGGGTGCTGAAAAACGCCCGGAACCGCTCCCTGACGGTCGCGGCTCGGAATCAGGCCTGTTGACAGTGAAGTACTCTCCGAGCCGCGCGCGTTAGCAAGCGGTCTGGAGTGGGCGTTTTTCAGCACCGTCTGAAGTGTGCGCCACGGTTAGAAGCTGAATCTCAGCCCGAACTGCAACTGCCTCGGGGTTGTGGTCACCGAGGTGATTCGGCCCGCGGCCGCGGTGCCGATCGTCCTTCCCGGGAGCGCCCAGATCATGATGTTGAAGGTATTGAACGACTCGAAGCGCAACTGGATTTCCTTAGATTCCTGGAACGGAATGGCCTTGAACACCGAGGCGTTGAAACTGACCACCGGCTCTCCTCGCATGGCATTCCGCCCCAAATTGCCGAACTCAAATCGTGGGATGGCGAACGCGGCGACGTTGAAGTACGCCGCCTCACTCGGATTGGCCACCCTCCAGTCTCCAACCACGTTCGGCCGCCCGTAAGCGACCGTGGAGGCTCCTTCGACATTGGCGATGTCTCCGTTTACGTTGAGGTCGTACGCCTGGCCAGAGCGTGCCCCCATGTTCCAAAGCAACCGCCAGTTGCCCAGAACCCAGGATGCCGGTCCGGTCGCCAGCCACCGCTTGCCGCGGCCTGCGGGAAGCTCGTACACGGTGGCCCAGGACATGAAGTGCGGAACGTCAAACCCGGAAACGCCCCGACAGGTCTTGAGGTCCCAGAAGTTCTG
>CAZIRH010000184.1:0-9024 GCA_964541065.1 uncultured Solibacteraceae bacterium | reverse complement strand
TGTGTGTCGCGTGCCCCCCAACAGGCCTGGAGGCCTATTCCACATGTTCAGCGCCGAAACTGGGGGAGGGCAAGTCTCCGGACAGCTTGAAATCACCGGGGGGCTCGGTGTATGCTCGGGGGTAACCGAAAGGCACGTTCGGGCCCGCGGGGCCGGGCATGATGGCGTCCTCGCCGCAGGAGCAATCCCCGCTATGAGCACAGTCACTATCGACGATCTCTCGCTTGGCAACATCCAGCTCCCACCGCCGCTCGCGGCGCTCCGGGAAGACTACTTCCAGGCCGTGCCCGAAGTCTGCTCCGAGCGGCCGGCCTTGATCACCAAGTTCAGTGTGGAAGCGGGGCTCTTCCAGCGCGACCGGATCACCGTGCTGGACAAGGCCCGGCTGTACCGAAGAGTGCTGGAGAGCCGCTTGCCGGTGGTCTGGCATACCCGCGCACATCAGGCCACAGCGGACGGCATGAAGGAGTTTGCCGTGCGGGACAGTTCGCCCTTCGCCGGCTCGACCACCACCCGGTTCAAGGGCGTACCCATCTATCCGGAGTTTCTCGGCCTAGGGCTCTGGCCGGAGCTGTGGACCATCTCCCGCCGCAAGGCCAATCCCTACTACCTCAGCGAGGCGGACGTCCGCGCACTCAATTTCGATGCCTTCCCCCACTGGATGGAACACAACATCACCGAACTGGCCCGCGCCCGAGGCAGCGACCAGGATCGCGAGCGCATGCGGCTCTTCCAGATGCTCATCTTCTTCATCGCCAGCAAGACTAACTGCATCTCCCACACCATCCCGGATTTCTCGCGGGCGGTCAGAGAAGGCCTGCGGGCCATGATCGAAGATGCGCAGGCGCGGAAGGACGGCACTGACGATCCATCCAAGAAGGATTTCTACCAGGCCCTCGTCGAGGTGCTGGCAGGCATCATCGCCTGCGCGCGAAACCTCTCCGCCACCGCGGCCGCGATGAGCGACCGCGAAGCCGACCCTGCACGGAAGGCCGCCCTGACCGAGATGGCCCGAATCTACCGCCGCGTACCCGAACACCCGGCCGAGTCGTTCCGCGAAGGACTGACCACGGTCTGGCTGTGCTGGATCGCCGCTCACCTGGAGAATCCCAACGCCGGCCTGAGCCTCGGCCGGCTCGATCAACTCCTCCATGACCTGTATCGCCGCGACGTCGAGGCCGGACGGCTCACCGTCGAAAAAGCCGTCGAGCTCCTCGGCTACCTGTGGCTGAAGATCGGCGATCACGTCCCCGCGGTGCCCAATGCCGGCGAACAGCTCTTCGGGGGAACCGGCTCCAATCAGGCCATCACCATCGGCGGCGTGGACGTGGAGGGCCGCGACGCGGTGAACGACCTCACCTACGTCATGCTGCGGGCCACCGAGCTGATGATGCTCCGCGACCCCAACCTCAACGCTCGCTATCACCCCGAGGTTCACAGTGACGCCTACCTGCGCCGGCTCTGCGAAGCCAATGTCAACACCGGCGCCACACCCGCCCTGCACAACGACCGCGCCGTCATTCGCGCTCTGACCGCCAGCGGGCACTCCCTGGCTCAGGCCCGCGACTACGGCGTCATCGGCTGCGTCGAGCCGGGCAGCAATGGGCGCTTCTACGGGCATTCCGGCGCCCTCCTGCTGAACCTGCCTTCCGCCCTGGAACTCGCGCTGTTCAACGGCCGCCACCGGTTCTTCGGCCCGGATACCCTGATCAGTTTCGAAACCGGCCCCCCCTCCTCGTTCGCCTCCTTCGCCCAGTTCCAGGATGCCCTGCGCAGGCAGGTGGTCTGGCTGATCGACCAAGCCATCGCTCTCAACGACTGGCTCGGCCGCATCCACCAGCAGTGCTATCCCACGCCCATCCTCTCCGCCCTCTTCGAGGGGCCGATGGAGAAGGGCCAGGACCTGATCGAGGGAGGGGCCGTCCTCAACGCCTCGGGCATCGCCGCAATTGGCCTGGCTGATGTCGCCGATTCCTTGACCGCGATCGACACGCTGGTCTACCAGGAGCGCCGGATCGACTTCGCCGGCTTCCTGGATGCCCTCCGCAACAACTACGGGGGCTACGAGTGGCTGCTCACCCGCCTGCGCGATCCGCAGCGCACCCCTCGCTTCGGGAACGATCATCCGCAAGCCGACGCCAACGCCGCCTGGCTTCTGCGAACACTCGACGAGGCCCTTCAGGGCAGGCGGAACTACCGCGGCGGCAACTATCGCATCGGCTATTGGACCATGACCAACCATGCCGGCTTCGGCCGGCTGTTGGGCGCCACTCCCAACGGTCGCCAAGCCGGAGAGAACTTCTCCAGCGGCGTGACACCCAACTCCGGCGTCACTCCGTTTCTGACCAGCGCCCTGCTCTCGGTGGCCAAGCTTCCACCGGAATGTGTCACCAACGGCATGGCCTTCAATCTCAAGTTCACCCGCGACGACGGCGACCGCAGCAGGATGCTGGAGAACTTCGTGGCCGCGGTCAAGGGCTATTTCGACGCCACCGATGGCCAGCCCACCGGCGGCATGGAGATCCAGTTCAACGTCACCTCCCACCGCGATTTCCTCGAGGCCGTCCGGGATCCCGCCCGGTACGACACGCTGCTGGTGCGCGTCTCCGGCTACACCGCGTACTTCAAGGACCTCAACCCCCAAATGCAGCAGGAGATCATCGAGCGCACGGAGTACCGCCTCTCCACCGGCGAGGCCGTCTCCTACGAGCCGGTCTCCCTGGCGAAAGGAGCCGCCCATGGCTAGCGAATTCCAGAAGTCCGCGCTGGGCCTGGTCTCGCAGGCCTTGCCGAACTCGGCCCAGGATTGGTTGGTGCGATCGCTCTCGAAACCCCTGGTGTCGCAGTTGAGCGGGACCATCACCGATCAGTTCCTCGGAGTGTTGCTGGGCAGCATGAGCCTGGCCTTCGCGCTGTCCCGCGATTACCGTCGCAACATCCAGGGCTTCCGCGCCACGTACGTCTACACGACCCGGGATGGCGCGGTGGCCCGCTCGGCCATCTTCGACAACGGGAAGATGACCGTGGACCCCGGGATCCGGCCGTCCTGCCAGGTTCGCATCGTCTTCCGGAACGCTGACACACTAAGATCGTTCCTGCTGTCCGACGAGCCGGACTCGCTGGACTCGATCCTGGCCAACAACGTCGAGGTCGAAGGCAATCTGAACTACGTCTACAAGATGGGCTTCCTGGCGCGGGATCTGTCGCGGAGGCTGGGTGTGCTGTAGTGTCGAGAACCGCCGCCCGCTCATCGTAGACGTCAAGCGCGGCAGCCTGGAAGACGGCCCGGGCATCCGCACGGTGGTGTTCTTCAAGGGCTGCCCGCTGCGCTGCGTTTTTTGCCACAATCCCGAGGCGCAGCAACCGGAGCCCGAAATCGCCTTTGCCGAGGAGCGCTGCATCCGCTGCGGGGCCTGTGTCCGGGCTTGCCCGCGTGCGGCCATCGATCTTGGCTCGCCCTCGCGCATCGACCGCGCTGGCTGCGACCGCTGCGGCCTCTGTGTGGCAGCCTGCCCCGGCCCCGCGTTGCGATTGATCGGCAAATACTGGGCGGTCGAAGACCTGGCCGAGCTGCTCCTGCGCGACACGCCCTTCTATCGCCATTCCGGCGGCGGGGTCACCTTGTCGGGCGGCGAGTGCACGATGTTCCCCGACTACCTCGAAGCCCTGTTGCGCCTCCTCAAGCAGCGCGAAATCCACGTGGCGCTCGAAACCTCCGGCTGCTTCGACTACGCCGCCTTTGCCTCGAAGATCCTCCCCTGGCTGGATCTGATATTCTTCGACGTGAAGTTCATCGATCCCGGGCTGAGCGTCACCTATCTCGGGCAGTCGAACGACCGCATTCTGGACAACCTCCGCCGGCTCCAGGCGCAAAGCGCGGTCGAGGTCTATCCCCGGATTCCGCTGATCCCGGGCATCACCGACAGCCCCGAGAACCTCACCGCCATCGTTGACCACCTGTGCCGGCTCGGCGCCGGCAGCGTGTCGCTGCTGCCCTACAACCCACTCGGACTTTCGGCTTATGCCCGGCTCGGCAGGCCCGCGCCCGGTCTGCCACCGCGCTTCACCGGACCAGAGCAGGAGAGGCAGCTCCTGGACATGTTCCGCGAGATCGTGGCCGCCAGTAGCAGCGGCCTGCACCAGGACCGCGCGAGGTCCCTGTCTTCTACAACGTTTCTCCACACCGCGGAGGATCTGGAATGAGCAGACTGGTGCCCCCGCACGGCAGCTCCGAGTTGAGACCCCTGTTGCTCTCCGGCCCAGCCCTCCACGAGGAACTGGCCAAGGCCCGAGGCCTGAAGAGAGTCCCCATGACCAGCCGTGAGACCAGCGACCTGATCATGATGGGCATCGGCGCCTTCACACCCCTGGAGGGCTTCCTGGGCCGGGACGACTGGAAGGGCTGCTGTGACGACTGTCGCATGCCCACCCGGAAGGGCCTGTTCTGGCCCATTCCCATCACGCTCTCGGCGCGGCAGGACCTGGCCGACTCTGTGTCCCTGGGCGAGGAAGTGACGTTGTGGGACCTCGCGACCGAGAGCATCATGGGCACCATGAAGGTCGCCGAGAAGTACGCCATCGACAAGGGGCACGAGTGCCAGCAGGTCTTCCGAACCACGGACCCGAATCATCCGGGCGTCGAGAAGGTGATGGAGCAGGGTCCGGTGAACCTGGCCGGCCCGGTCAAGGTGGTTTCCGAGTCCTACTACCCGGAAATGTTCCGGGGAATCTACCAGCGGCCGGTCGAGGCGCGCCGGGTCTTCGAGGAGCGCGGCTGGAGCACGGTGGCAGCGTTGCAGCTTCGCAACCCCATGCACGCCTCGCACGCCTACCTGGCGTGGATCGCCCTCGAGGTCTGCGACGGCATTTACATTCACCAACTGGTGGGCAAGCTCAAGCCCGGAGACATTCCGGCCGAGGTGCGGGTGAGAGCCATCGACGCGCTCGTGAACAAGTACTTCCGCAGGGACCGCGTGGTGCAGGGCGGCTACCCCATGGAGATGCGCTATGGCGGGCCGCGCGAGGCGCTGCTGCACGCCGTCTTCCGCCAGAACTACGGCTGCTCGCACCTGATCGTGGGCCGCGACCACGCCGGCGTGGGCGACTACTACGGCCCCTTCGACGCCCAGAAGATTTTTGGCGACGTTCCGGCGGAGGCCCTCGTCTTGCGGCCCCTGTGCATGGACTGGACCTTCTACTGCTACGAATGCGGCTCGATGGCCTCCATGAAGACCTGCCCGCACGACAGCAAGGCGGTCATCGACGAGAACGGCGCCTACCAGGGCGGAGCGCGTCTGCTGCTCTCCGGCACGATGCTCCGCAAGCTGATGAGCGAGGGCAAGCCCGTGCCTGCGGAGTTCTCCAAGCCGGAGGTGATTGCCGTGCTCAAGGAGTACTACGACCGCCTCGAGCAGAAGGTGGAAGTGAAGCTGCCCGGGTTCGCCACCGGGGAGGCCGAAAAGTAGAGTTCTCCCGGCGCCGGGCTAGGCGAACAGCGCGTCTACGGGGATACTCAAGTCGGGCAGCAGGCCGCCGCCCTCGAGGGTCTCGCCACAGATCGCGGTCCGGGTGGGGGCGCCGGGCGTGAAGACCAGCACGGCCCGTTCTTCGGGGAGAACCACCCAGACCAGCCTGGCACCGTTGGCGAAGTAGTCGGCGACCTTGCGGTGAAGGGCGCTGAGCGAGTCATCGGGGGAACGCACCTCCACCACCAGATCCGGGGCCCGGTTCAGGTAACGGATCTCAGAAGTGTCTTCGTCCCCCAATACGACTGCCACATCTGGCAGATAGATGCGCGCCCGACCCGCCACCAGCAGCCGACAGCGGAGCTCAGCCGCCACATAGCCGCCAGGCCTCCGATCAAAGTACTCATCGAGTCTTCGGATGCACTTGACCTGAATCTTCGAATGCGGCTTGTTCCCCACGTTCAGCTCCACGACTTCCCCGTCGATATACTCGCAGCGCTCGTAGGCGGGGTTGGAGAAGTATTCCTCCAGTGGAAGGGCCTTGACTGCCGTCCCCATGGCTACGAGTCTAGCACGCCGCTGCGCCGCTGAACTATGATGGCTGTGCGGTGAACGCCTTGGGACGCACGCTGATCGCTATCGGAGCGATCCTGGTCGTGGTGGGACTGCTCCTCACGCTGGGCGCGCGCCTGCCGTTTCGCCTGGGGCGTCTGCCGGGGGACATCGTCATCCGCGGGAAGCACTCGGCCTTCTACTTCCCGCTGGCAACGTGCGTGCTCCTGAGCGTGCTGCTGTCGGTGGTGATGTGGCTGCTGGGGAGGCGGTAGAGGCTACCCCGCTAGCGCCGCTTCCAGGTCCGCGACCGTGAACCACGCCCCGGGCCGGGCCGGTGAGCGGTTCTCGAGCACCTGGCAGACTTCCCCACCCGGATCGCCCAGGCAGGTGACGACGATTCGGGCCGCGGAGAAATCCTCCTCGCGCGTGTAGCCGCTCACCGTGACCACGCACTTCATGCCGGCCGCGGCGGCGGCGACCAGGCCGTTGTTCGAGTCCTCGATGACCACGCACTCGGCCGGCTGAACCGCGAGCCGCTCGGCCGCCAGGAGGTAGATGTCCGGCGCCGGCTTCTTGGCCTTCACCACATCGCCCGCCAGCACCAGCGAGAACCGCGCGGCGGTCTCCTCGCCCATGGCGCGGCGCAGCATGGCCTCGACGGATTCCTGCGCTGAGGTCGAGGCCACCGCCAGGACCCAGCCCGCGGCCAGCGTCTCCTCGCTCAGGCGCTTGACCCCGGAGCGCGGCGGGATGCGGCCCGAGTTGACGATCTCCTTGTAGATGGCGCTCTTGCGTTTGTGCCAGGCGCCGATCAGCTCCCCGCGCCCCTCCTCGGTGGCCGGCGGCGTGAAGACCCTCAGGAACTCGGGCTCACCGAACAGGACGGACATGCGCTCCTTGCCGCCGCCGATCTTCAGTTTCCGCCCGTACTCCTCGACCGACCACTGCCAGGGCACGCCCATCTCACGCCACATCTGGTTGAAGGCCACCAGGTGGCCGAACTGCTCGGTATCGCCCAGCACGCCGTCGCAGTCAAAGATGAGGACCTTGCTCATGCCGCCCTCCCCTCGCTCCCGAACACCCGCAGGAAGCCGGCGGTCATGGCCTGCGCGTTCTTCTTGACGGCGCCCAGCAGCTTGAGCGGGTCGTACTCGGCGGGGCGCTCGTTCAAGTAGGTGCGGAAGCTGTCGGCGAAAGTGATCTTGAGCTGGGTGGAGATGTTGATCTTCGCCGCGCCGCGGCGGATCAGCTCTTGGAAGACGGCGTCGCTCAGGCCCGTGCCGCCGTGAACCACCAGCGGGACGGGCTCGGCGGCGACGATCTCCGAGACCCGCTCGAAGTTGATCTTGGGCTCGCCCTTGTACAGCCCGTGCGCCGTGCCGATGGCCGGGGCGAAACTGTCGATGCCCGTTTCGCGGATGAAGGCCACCGCCTTGTCGAGCGCCACCACCGCGCCGCCGTAGTCGCTGCCTACGCCGTCCTCGACGCCCTTGATGGCCTCCAGCTCGCCCTCGACCGCCACGCCGTGCCGGTGCGCCAGCGCGACCACTTCTCTGGTCTGCGCCAGGTTCTCCTCGTAGCTCAACTTCGAGGCATCGAACAGCACCGAGTTCCACCCCACCGCCACGCACTCCTCGATAACCTTGCGGTCTGGGCAGTGATCCAAGTGCAGCGTGGCGGGAACCGGCACGCGGCCGGCCATCTCTTCGAACATCAGCCGGATCAGCCGCGCGCCCATCTGCTTGACCGTCTTCACCGACACCTGCACGATGACCGGCGAGCGCATCTCGGCCGCCGCGGCCAGCACGGCTTCCATGGTGAGATCGTTGACGATGTTGAACGCCCCGACGCCGTAACGCTTCTGGAAGGCGTCCTTGAGGATCTCCTGCATCGGAACTACTGGCATGAGCTCGCTCCTACCCGATTGTAAACCGCCCCGTCTGGTAGAACTGCCCCAGCATGGCCGCGCCGAGCAATGACGACTGATCCTGGTACTGGTAGTCGAAGTCGCCGGTCCAGCGCCGCTTCACCTGGATGAAGCCGGGGATCCTGGCGCCACCGCCGGTGGTCATGACCTTGCGGCCCAGCTTGACCATGCGCCCCACCTCGCGGATGTGCTCGCCGTGGTAGAGCGCGTTGCCACGGATCAGCGCCAGCAGCAGATCGTCGCGCGTGGTCTCCAGCATCACCCCCGAGAAGCTGGCCTTCAACTGCTCGAGCGAGTAGCGCGAGCCCCCCAGAAACGGGACGTACACGGGCAGGTCCTGTTCGGCGCGGTGAAGATCCTCCCGCGCGAAGAAGCGCGCCAGCACCGCGGGCACGTAGTCCTCGAAGAAAGCCTGCTCGCTCATCTCCGCGCAGAACACCGCATGAAACCACTCCAGGGCCTTGCCCCCGGTGTTGAGCACGAAGAAGGTCATCCAGCGGCCGGGGATCACGTGGCAGCGCACGTTGAAATTGGGCGAACTCACCGGGCGGTCCGTGCAAACGTAGGTGATCTCGCAGGTGCCGCAAATGTTGTTGATGCCGCCAGGTTCCGTCAAGCCGCCGGAAAGTGCGGCCAGCACCGCGTCGTTGCCGCCGCACAGCACCACGCAGTCTTCGGGCAGGCCCAGCTCGGCGGTCACCTCCGGCAGAAGCCGGCCGGCCGCCTGGTGCGAGTGCATCAGGGGCGGCAGCTTCTGCTCGGGGATCCCGGCGGCGGCGAGCACGTCCCGGTTCCAGGTCAGGTCATGCCGGGCGGTGTTGTAGAGGCCGGTGATCGAGACGGTCGAGGGATCGATGGCCCACTGCCCGGTGCACCGCTTGACCAGGTAAGTGTTCGTATGGCCGAACTTGGCCGCGGCGTCCCACACCTCCGGCTGATGCTCGCGGAGCCACAGGATCGAGCACAGCGAGGAGCCGCCCGAGACCGGCAGGTTGCAGGTCTCGCGCAGAAACTTCTCCTCACCCACCCGCGCCCGGATGGCGCGGGCCTGGGCGTGCGAGCGCCCATCGAAGAACA
>CAZIRH010000183.1:0-9036 GCA_964541065.1 uncultured Solibacteraceae bacterium | reverse complement strand
TGTGAAAAAATCCGGGCGGGCGACGAAAACACAGACATGAATGTCTGTGCCACACTCGAAACACAGGGCTTGCGGACAGGTGGCACAGGCATTCCTGCCTGTGTTTCGATTTTCTCACAGCTTCCCGCACCCTCTTTCCCTGGCGCACACGGCGCACACTGCGTGTCGGCAGCGACAGCTCGCCCCAGACTACCCCTGTTTAGCGTCCCATCCTCTTCCGGATGCTCTCCTCGATGCGCCCGGCTTCGTAGCGCGTCCAGGCCGAGGGGAGCACGCCGAAGTAGTCCAGCCGGTCCTGGTCCGTGAGGTCGCGCTTCTTGACCACCGCGGGAACGCCCTCGGCGAAGCAGTTGTCGGCGATCACCTGGTCCACGCGCGTGGCGCTGCCGTTGGCGAGGATGGCCCCCTTGCCGATCCGCGTGTTGTAGTCGCAGGCCGCGTTGATGCCTACCGCGCCTCCGTCGGCGATCTGGGTGCCGTGCATGGTGGCGCCGTGGTTGATCCAGCAGCCGTCGCCGATGATGGATCGGTCCGGCGCCTCGGCCTTCGAGCCGCCCACCTTGGCCGGCCGCCCGCCCTCGATGTTCACGTTGTCGTAGATGTGCGTGTAGTTGCCGATCTGGTTGGTCCCCCGGATCGTCACGTTGCAGCGAATGAGCGTGTGGTGGCCGATGGTCACATTCCCGGTGATGATCGTGCCGGCGTCGATCTTCGTGAATGCCCCTACGCTCACCTTCCCCTCCAGAATCACCGAGGGATGGATGTCCGCCGTCGCGTCGAAATTCATCCCCGGCTGGGATGCGGCCGGATGCGCCTGCCAGACCGCCTGCGCCGCCTCTGCCCGGCTCAGCCAGATACCCACCGCGCCAGCCAGCACGCCAGCCGCCGCGAGGACGCACAGCAAACCGCCTTTCCGCATCATGCTTTCCTCCTGTTCGCTGCGGGCACGCACGCGCCTCCCGCAGTCTAGAAGTATACACATCAACTCCCCCATTCACCTGCACGTGCCGCAGAGCCTCGCGGCACTGGCAGTCTGGGGCAGAAGCGGGCGCTGGGCGCGGTGCCAGCCGCTATACTCGTTCTTATGCGCGGGGCGCGGTGGGTACTCGGGCTGATCGTGTGCGCCCTGGCGGCGCTGGCGCAGCCGGGCATTCCGAAAGCTGAATACCGCGCGCGGCGCGCCGAACTGCGCCGGGCGCTCCCCGACGGCGTCGTGGTGCTGTTCGGCCGCACCGAGAGGGGAGATGCCGACCTGTCGCTGGCCACCCTGCGCCAGGAGCCGAACTTCTTCTACCTCACGGGCTGGGAGGAGCCTGGGGCCGTCGCCATGCTGTGGCCGCAGGGCGAAGCGCTGTTCCTGCCGCCGCACAACGAGAGGGCCGAGCGGTACGCCGGCCGCAGGACGGCGGCCGAAGACCCCAACGCACGCGCGGTGACCGGCTTCGACGAGGTCCTCCCGGCGGCGGGCCTGGAGGCGCGCCGGAAGGAGCTGCTCGAAGCAAAGGCCAAGCTCTACACGCCGGACGAGGCGCGCCTGGCGATCGGCCGCCTGCGCATGCGCAAGTCCGCCCGCGAGCTCGAGTTGATCCAGAGGGCCATCGCTGTGACCATCGCCGCGCAGCGTGCAGCCTGGAAACGGGTGCGCCCCGGGGTGTTCGAGTACCAGGTCGCCGCCACCTTCACCGCCACGCTGCTGGAGCGCGGCTGCCACGACGCTTTTCCTCCCATTGCCGCCGCGGGGCCGAACGGCTTCATCCTGCACTACTGGCGCAACGCGCGCCGCCTGGAAGCCGGCGAGCTGCTGGTGCTGGACGCCGGCGCCGAGTGTTCGGCCTACGCCGCCGACATCACCCGCACGCTGCCGGTCGGAAGGAAGTTCACGGCGCGCCAGAGAGAGCTCTACGAAATCGTGCTCGGCGCCCAGCAGGCCGTCCTCGCCGCGATCAAGCCGGGCATGGTGCCGGGCGCCGACCGAAACGCCCCCAACAGTCTCTACAAGGCGGCCTTCGACTACATCGACTCTCACGGGAAAGACCGGGCCGGCAACTCGCTGGGCAAGTACCTGGTGCACGGCGTAAGCCATCACGTGGGCTTGCAGCCGCATGATCCCGGAACGGCCCGCCAGCCACTCGAGCCGGGTATGGTCGTCACGGTCGAGCCCGGTATCTACATCCCGGAGGAGGGCATCGCCATCCGCATCGAGGACATGGCGCTGGTGACCGAGCGGGGCGCCCGGGTGCTGAGCGCCGCGCTGCCCAAGCAGGCCGCTCAGATCGAAAAGGCCATGGGTAGGTAGGCCCCATGCGTGCGCTACGCGGGCAGAGCCTCGGGTACGTGGCGGTGCTGGCTGGGAGTTTCCTGCTGGCCATGGCGGCCGGCTGGCTGGGGACGCCCATAGACAACTACGCCTACGACTGGATGTTTCGCCACCAGCCGCGCGACGCCTGGGAGCCGCAGTCGGCGCTGCTGGTGGCAGATGAAGCCAGCCTCACCGAGATGGGCGGCATGCGGGGGTTGCGCCGGGCGCTCGCCCAGGGGCTCGAGCCCGCCCTGGCCGGCGGCCCCCGGGCGGTGGCCATTGACGTGATCCTGGCCGACGCCGGCGAGGCGGCCGAGGACGCCGCGCTCGAGGCGGCGCTGGCGAAGGTTCCCAATCTCGTGCTTTCATGCGAGCTGCTGGGCGATGGCCGGTGGCAGCTCCCCATCGAGCGCTTCCGGCGTCACGCAGTCGCCCTGGGGCACATTCACGGGGATCCGGGGCCCCTGGACGGCGTCAGCCGCGTGACGCCGCTGGAGAAGGCGGCCTCGCGGCAACGCTACTGGGCGCTCGGCCTGGAGGCTTTCCGGCTGAGCCGGGGCGCACGGCAGATCGAGGAATCGCCCGAAGATCTGCGGGTGGGCGACACCGTGATCCCGGCGCGGCGGGCGGACTCCCGCGCCCTGCGCATCCGCTACCTGCCGCCCGCCGGGGCAGGGCTGTCCGCGGTGCCGCGGCTGACTCTCCGGGAGCTCCAGGCGGAGCCGGGACGCGCCGCCATGTTTCGCGCCAAGACGCTGTTCGTGGGCGTGACGGCGCAATCGGCGGCGCGCGACCGGCTGCTGACGCCTTACTCCTACGGCTTCTACATGGCGGGCGTCGAGATCCATGCCAACGTCTTCGAGACCCTGGCCCAGGGCCGGTTCTTGAAGAGCGCTCCCGAGCTGGCGGTGGCGGCGCTGTGCCTGGCGCTGGCCGCCGCCGGAGTGCTGATCTTCGTGCTGCGCTCGGGCTGGCAGGCCTACGCGCTGGCCGCCACGCTGCTGGCGGCGGCGCACGCGCTGCCGTACGGGCTGTTTCTATGGGACGTGGTGTTCCCCTACTTCGCGCCGGTGTCCGCGGCCTGGCTGGCCACGGTGGGCGCGGGCTCCTTCCAGTTCGTCACCGTCCGCAGGCGGCTGCGACGGGCCGAGGCCGAGCGGGCGCGCTACCAGCAGGCGGTGCACTTCGTCTCGCACGAAATGCGCACGCCGCTCACCGCCATCCAGGGCTCCAGCGACCTGATGCGCCGCTACAGCCTGAGCGAGGAGAAGCGCCGGCAGATCGCCGAGCTGATCAGTTCCGAATCCCGGCGGCTGGCGCGCATGATCGAGACGTTCCTGAGCGTGGAACGCCTCTCGGCCGGAGAAATGGAGCTGAAGCAGGAAGCCTTCCCGGCGCGCGAAGTGGTCGAGATCTGCATCGAGCGGGCGCGGCCGCTGGCCGAAGGCAAGCAGATCAGCATCCGGGTGGAACCGCTCCCTGAGGCGATTCTGACCGGCGACCGGGAGCTGATGGAGTACGCCATTTACAACCTGCTGACCAACGCGGTGAAGTACTCTCCGGCCCGGACCGAGGTCACGGTGCGGGCGCGCTCGGACGACGGGCGGCTGCGCATCTCGGTCGAAGACCAGGGCATCGGCATGGACCACGACGAGCTGAAGAAGATCTTCGGGAAGTTCTACCGCACGCGCCGGGCGGAGGCTTCCGGGGAGAGCGGAACCGGGATCGGGCTGTCGATCGTCGAGCAGATTGTGACGCACCACGGCGGGAAGATTGAAGTCACCAGCCAGCCCGGCCGCGGCTCCTGCTTTACACTGGTACTACCGGCGCACGGCGCCGGCCCCGAGTGAGGTTTCGGTGACGCGACTGCTGATTGTGGAAGACGATGCCGCGGTGCGGAGCACGCTGGTGACCTTCCTGGAGCTGGAAGGCTACGCCGTCGAGGCGGTGGCCTCGACGCACGAAGCGCTGGGGCGGCTCAGTGAGAGCGCCTACCCCATCGTGATCTCCGACATCTACCTGGACGAGCGCACCGGCCTGGACGTGCTGGAGGCGGCCCGGAAGAAGGACCCCGACTGCGCCGTCATCCTGATGACCGCGCGCGGCACCATGGAGACCGTCATGGCCGCCACGCGGGGCGGGGCCTTCGACTACATCGCCAAGCCGTTCGAGCTGGACCGCATCCTCGAGACCATCCGGCGGGCCGAGCAGGCGCACGGCGCGGGCGGCGAGGCGGAGGTCGAAGAAGAGGAGCTACTGGAGACCGACATGATCGGCAGCTCGCCCGAGATGGTCGAGATCTACAAGATCGTCTCGCGCGTGGCCCCCACCGACGCCGCAGTGCTCCTGGAGGGCGAGACCGGCACCGGCAAGGAACTGGTGGCCCGAATGATCCACCGCAACAGCCGCCGGGCGAGCCAGGCCTTCGTGGCGGTGGATTGCGCCTCTATCGCGCCCAGCCTGCTCGAGAGCGAACTGTTCGGCGCCCTGCGCGGCGCCTACACGGGCGCGGACCGGGACCGCATCGGGGTCTTCGAGGCCGCCCACCGCGGCTCGGTGTTCCTCGACGAGATCGGCGACATCGAGCTGAACTTCCAGCTCAAGCTGCTGCGTTTCCTCCAGGAGGGGGAGATCCGCCCGCTGGGCTCGCCGCGTGGCCGGGTCGTGGACGTGCGCGTCATCGCCGCCACCAACCATGACCTGCCGCGCATGGTCGAGGAAGATAAATTCCGCGAGGATCTCTGGTTCCGGCTCAACGTGGTGCGCATCACGCTGCCGCCTCTGAGGGAGCGTCGCGGCGATATTCCCCTGCTGGTGCAGTATTTCCTCAAGAAATACAACGAACGGTACGGCCAGCAGACGCGGCTGACGGAAGCGGGCCTTCAGACCATGCAGGACTACACCTGGCCGGGCAACGTGCGCCAGCTCCAGCACCTGATCGAACGGCTGTCCATCCTGGCCCCCCACGGGCGCATCGACGCCGAGGCGGCGCGCGAGGCCATCACCGCCACGGAGACCCGCGAGCACGGCGGCGAGACCCTGGCCGAGGCCGAAGCCGAGCAGATCCGCCGGGTGCTGGCGGCCACCAGTGGCAACAAGAGCCGCGCCGCCCGCCTCCTGGGCATCGAGCGGAAAACCCTCTACCGCAAGCTGGAAGCCTTGGGGCTGTAACCTCAGTCGCTCCGGGCGCGCCTTGCACCGTGGGGATGCCCAATTCCACCGTGCAAGGGTTGCATTTCTGGGATACAATGGGGTCGCAAAGGTTTCATGGCGGGGTAATCAAGGTTTCATAAAGCGCTCCCAAGCCTTGAAGGAGGTTGGAGACGATGTTCGAGAGCCTTGACGACCAGATGAAACACGACGCGGCACAGGAAGGCGGAAAAGTGCAACGCATCCTGTGCTGGACCGCCGGGGTGCTGGTGGCGATGCTGGTTCTCGGCGGAATCTACCTCGGCGTTAGGCTGCTGGAGTAGGCCGGGGTCGTAGCGCAGGGCCCGATACTAGCGGGGTTCGGCGGGACCAAGGCGCCGCATGACTGCGCGCACGCGGTCGGCGTACCCCGGGTGCTTGCTGTAAGTCCGCAAGACCCAGTCTAAGTCCTTGCCTTTGTAGAGCTTGGATCCGGAGAGACGCCCCGCTACCGTGTGGATCCCGGCCCGGGCCGTCGGGAACCTGTGGCGGCCTGAATCCCAGCCAAGCAGATTGTTGCGGGCGACCTTCTTGCCGCCACTGGTTTCGATGAAGCAGATGCTCGGCAGCAGCCGCCAGTCCAAATGGTTACGGTCAGCGGCGGCCAGAAAGTCCTCGGCCAAGCTCGAGGCGGGGCAGTCGGCAGCCCGGAAAACAGCCTCCAACCGTGCCAATCGGGGGTCGCCCAAGTAGCAGGAGCGGGGCGACGGCTGGTTCCTGCTACTGGTGGCGGGAGCCGCCAGAATGGCGACAAGGGCAGCCAGCAGCCTGACTCTGGATCTCATCATCCGCTAACCGCTTTTCTTTCTGTAGGATAGCCCCGAGGTTCCTCCGGGATGCCGCTCTGAGTGGGGCGTCACCCGGGTGGGTGAAGTCTAAGACAGCGGACGGGCCGTAATGGCTGATTATACCAAGGGCGGTCTGGGGTGTGGGCCCGGAGCCCCGGCGCGACGCCGGGGCTCCGGGCAGAGCGCCGGAGGTGTCCCGGCCGGGCCCTGATGCTGGAGAGGGCCGGGCCTGGGGATGCGACCGAGCAGCAGGCGCATCGGGTAGAAATGGCAGGCCGAGCCCAGCGCGGCGCTCACGGGCTCAGCGGCTTCTTCTCTTCTTCACCCTGGGTGAGTGCCACAGCCGAGCCGGCGGCCACCCCACCCACTACTACGCCCACGATGATGGCCTTGGTTGCCACCGCCATCCCGGCTCCTGCCGCACCTGCCCCGGCAGCCCCGGCCGCACCGCCTGCTGCGGCGCCGCCGGCAACCGCCGCGGCTACTTTCTTACTGCACCGGTTGACTTGGCTGGCCCGGATGACCTGCGTGGCCGGCGAGAACGGCTGGACCGAGGGCACCAGCGCCCCGGTCACCTCGACGCACTGGCCGACCTCGCGGGCCAAGCCAGGGCCTTGCAGCTCAGCCGTGACACCGGCGGTCCGATCGGTCAGCAGGAAATGCCCATCCCGCTTCTCGAGGACCCCGGTCATCTGGCTCGGCGCGGTGGCTCCGGCCGCCTGGGGCTCGAATTCCAGGGCCCGCCCCGAGGTGATGTTGGCCACCACAATACCCGCGTCATTGGTTACCCGGAGAGCGCCTGTCAGAGCGGCCACCTGGACGCGGTTGGGTCCGCTCAGCACGACCCGGGCGGTGGCATCCGGCGCGGCCGGCAGCACACGCAGGCTGCGCGCCTCCACCCGGTACTCTCCGGTGTTCGTCAAGCGTCCCTCGCCCCGCTCCAGCACCAGGCGGTCGCGGTAAATCGTGCCGCGGGAATCCGCGGCCAACGCCAGGCGCGCCCCGCAATTCAGTTGCAGATCCGACGCCGCCCTGCCGGTCTCAATCGTGGTCCCGTCGAACAGCGTACCGTTGCCCCATACCGTGGAGTTGTCGATGCGGAAGCTGCCTCTGGTGACTACGACCCCGATGGCCGGACCAACAGCCTGCACAATCGTCAAGCACCCCACGAGGATAAGTGAAATCAACGCCTCTGTGGTCAGTCGTCGCACGTATTCCCTCCTTGGATCAGAGTGACTTGCGCCACTTGCCTGTCGGTGTGTTGATCGGACGGAATCCGGGCAGGTGAAGGGCGTAGGGTGAAATCACTCTGGTTATAAGTCACCCGGCCTAGCCACGCTCTGCCGGCCGGCTGCCGATCAACGCCAGGGAAGCTATGCCTGAAGGCGTAGGGGGCTCACCTGGACGCTGGCGCTCGGCCCTCGGGCTGCTGGCCGCCGCCGGGCTGTTGGTCGGCGCGTACTGGTCGCTCCGGCTGGCTTATGCCGGTCACCTGGGGGGCCGGCCCAGCGCCCAGGCAGTGGTTCGGGCCATCCGACTCTCGCCGGGCGACGCCCGGCTCTACCGCCGCTGGGCGGCGCTGGACTCCAACCACAGGGCCACGGCGCTACATGCGGCGCTGGCCTTGAATCCCCGGGATGCGACGAGCTGGATCGAACTGGGCCTCGCGGCCGAGGGCCGGGGCGAATTTTGGGAGGCGGAACGGTGCCTGCTGGAAGCGGCCCGCGTGGACCGCACCCTCGAGCCGCGCTGGGCCCTGGCTAACTACTATTTCCGCCGGGACGAACTCGATCACTTCTGGCGCTGGGCCCGGGAAGCGGCGGCCATGACCTCCGGGGATCTGGTGCCCCTGCTGCGCCTGTGCTGGAGGGCGGCCCCGGAGCCGGAGCTGATCGTCGAGCGTGTGTTAGGCGGACAGGCCGGCCGGCTGCGCCAGTTCCTGAGTTTCCTGCTCGTCCAGAACCATTTGGAAGGCGCAGCCCGGGTGGCGGAACGCATTGTGAACCTTCCCGGTGCGGAGCTCCTGCCGGAGCTGCTGGACTGCTGTGACCGGCTGCTGGGAGCCAGCCGGTCAGAGCTGGCCCTTCCCCTGTGGAACGCGCTGGCATCCCGGCGTCTGATCGGATACCCGCCGCTGTCGGCCGAGAACGGCAGGCTGCTGACCAACGGGGACTTCTCGGCACAGCCGCTGGGGCAGGGCTTTGACTGGCGGATCGGCGCGGTCCCGGGCGTGACCACCGCGCGGAGCGAGCGGCCCCGCGCGCTGCGGGTCAGCTTCTCGGGTCGTCAGCCGGAGAGTTGCGAGCTGGTGAGCCAGTTCGTGCCCCTGCGGCCAGGCGTCTCCTACCGGCTCACCGCCAACTACCGCACCGTGGGGATTGCCCCCGGCAGCGGTCTGGAGTGGCACCTCGCCGGGGCCCGCTCGGCGGCGCTCGCCAGCGAGGAGTGGAAAGAAGAGGCCGTGGAGTTCGCGGCGCCGCCGGGCGGGCTGGCGCGCCTCGCGCTGGTCTACCGTCGCGCGCCCGGCACCATGCGCCTCGAGGGAACGCTGTGGTTGCGCCAGGTGCGGCTCTCCCAGAAGTAGTGAGAAGATCTACTATGTGGTGACGCGCGCGGTGGCGGGGACTCTGTTGCTGGCCGGCTGCGCCCTCGGCCAGAGCGGTTTCTATCAGTTCCACATCGACCAGGACCAACTCCGCGGCGCGGCCGATTTCAGTTTCTTGAACCGCCCCCTCACGGCGGCCGACCGGCTGTTCGTGC
>CAZIRH010000182.1:0-9061 GCA_964541065.1 uncultured Solibacteraceae bacterium | reverse complement strand
GCGCCAGGACCTGGTTGGCTCCCCTGGCCGTGCTGCCCTTGAGCCACTGGAGTATGCGGGGGACCTCTTGGATGGGGCGCAACAGGACATGGACGTGATTGCCCATGACGACGAAGGCCCGCAGATCGTAGTACCCCCTCTCGACGCCGCGTTGAAGCGCATCCACCACCAGACCGGCCACCTCCGGGTGCCGCAGAAACATGGGCCCCTGGCGGGCCGTGTCCAAATATCGGTCCATCCAGGCGAAGGCTTTGCCCGCCGAGGGCTTCCCCGGGGGAGGATACAACGCGCAGGGCAGGCTGCCGTGCAGGTGCCAGGTGACGAACAACCAGCCGCTGGGCGGGTAAAGGTGAGGTAGCCTTCTGCTGGGCATGTCCCAGGAAATCCAGTGGCCCCAGGGTTCGGATATTCTCCCGCGAATCTGAGTGGCCGGGAACTGCGGGCTGAAGCCCGCAGCGGCACGCTGAAGCGTGCGCCACAACCTGAATGCAGGTGGGAAATGTAGAAACTCCAGACACAGGCATGAATGCCTGTGCCACCGGTGGCACAGACTTTCTAGTCTGTGTGGAGCTTCTTCGGCAGTCCCCCTGGGATACAATGAACTTCGATGCCGGATACGCCTGAGCAGGGACAGGCCCCGCCGAGCTTCGAGGCCTGCCTGGACGAACTCGAGCAGGTCGTCAGAGAGCTCGAAGGCGGCGACCTGCCCCTGGAACGCTCGCTCGAACTGTTCGAGCGGGGCATGGTCCTCAGCGAAACCTGCCGCAAGCAGTTGGAGGAAGCCGAAACCCGCGTCGAGATCCTGCTCAAGAAAGCCGGCAAGATCCAGGCCGAGGCCTTCCGTCCTGAAAAGGCATGACCTTGAGCGACTACCTCGCCGGGCGGCAGCGCCAGATCGACGCAGCGCTCGACCGGCTGGCGCCCCCGGAGACGACGCCGCCGGAGACCATCCACCGCGCCATGCGCTACAGCCTGTTCGCGGGCGGCAAGCGCATCCGGCCGATGCTGTGCCTGGAAGCGGGACGCACGGTAGCGGAGGAGGGCCCGGGCCTGGAGGAGGCGGCCTGCGCACTCGAACTCGTGCACACCTACTCGCTCATCCACGACGACCTGCCCGCGCTGGATAACGACGACTTCCGCCGCGGCCGTCCCACCTGCCACAAGCAGTTCGGCGAAGCCCTGGCCATCCTGGCCGGGGACGCGCTGCTGACGCTGGCTTTTCAAGTGCTAGGCAGCATCGAGGGGCTTCCGGGGGAGCGCCGGGCGCGGCTGGCGGCGGAGCTGGCGGCGGCGGCCGGCAGCGTCGGTGGGATGGTCGGCGGGCAGGTGCACGACCTGGAAGGCGAGAAGCAGACGCCCACGCCGGAGCTGCTCGAACGCATCCACCGCGCCAAGACCGGGGCGTTGCTCACCGCCAGCGTGCGCTTGGGCGCCATCTGCGCTGGGGCGGGCGAGGGCGAGCTCGCGGCGCTGACCGGCTATGGGAGGCACATCGGGCTGGCCTTCCAGATCGTCGATGACATCCTGGACGTCGAGCAGCCCTCCGAAGCGCTCGGCAAGACCGCGGGCAAGGACGCCCGGCACCACAAGATCACCTTCCCGGCGGTGTATGGCTTGGCGGAATCGCATCGCATGGCCGAGGAGGAGGCCGCCCGGGCCGTGGCCGCGCTGGACGGCTTCGGCGACCGCGCCGCCCGCCTGCGCCAGCTCGCCGATTTCATCGTCCGCCGGAAGCGATGAAACGCGCGGGCCGCGAGCGCCTTGACCGGTTGCTGGTCCAGAGGGGTCTGGCCGAGACCCGGGCCAAGGCCCAGGCCCTGATCCTGGCGGGCCAGGTGCGCGTGGACGGCCGCCCGGCCGGCAAGGCGGGCCAGACGGTACCGCTCGCCTGTGAGTTGCGCCTGCTCGAACGCCTGCCCTACGCGAGCCGCGGCGGCCTGAAGCTGGCGGCGGCGCTGGACGGCTTCGGCATCCAGGTGGCCGGCCGCGTGTGCCTGGACGTGGGCGCTTCGACCGGCGGTTTCACCGACTGCCTGCTCCAGCGTGGCGCCCGGCGGGTGTACGCCGTCGATGTGGGGGCCGGGCAACTGGACTGGAAGCTGCGCCGGGACCCGCGCGTAGTGGTGAAGGAAGGGCTGAATGCCCGCTACTTGCGGCGGGAGGACATCGGCGAGCAGGTGGATCTGGCGGTCTGCGACGTGAGCTTCATCTCCGCCACCCTGATTCTGCCGGCCATGGCGGCGCTCGTCACAGCCACCGGCGAAATGGTTATACTTGTCAAGCCGCAGTTCGAGGCCGGACGCGGGCAGGTTGCTCGGGGCGGAATCGTCCGCGACCCGGCGGTGCGGCAGGCGGCCTGCCAGCGGGTGGAGCAGGCGGCGCGGCAACTGGGCTTCCGCACCAGCTTGATGCCCAGTCCCGTGCTCGGCGCCGAGGGCAATCAGGAGTACTTGTTGTATGCCCGACATTAGGACGGTGGGCATCATCTCGAAGCCGCGCGTGGCGCGGGCGCGCGAGATCGTTCCGGAGTTGATCCGGTGGCTGGAGGCCCAGGGCCTCGCGGTGCGCTGCGACGAGGCCACCGCGGAATGCGCAGGCCGCCCCGGCGGTCTGCCGCGCGAGGAGGTCCCCGAGGACTGCCAGTTGCTGGTGGTACTGGGCGGCGACGGCACGCTGCTGGCCGCGGCGCGCGCGCTGAAGGGCAGGGAAATGCCCCTGTTCGCGGTGAACCTGGGCGGCCTGGGCTTCCTGACGGCCATCACCACCGACGAGATCTACCCGGAGCTGGAACGGGCGCTGCGGGGCGAGCACCGCATCGGGCGGCGCCGCATGTTGCACTGCGAGTTGCTGCGCGGCGCAGCGATCATCTCCGCGCGCGAGGCCCTGAACGACGTGGTGCTGACCAAAGCCTCGATCGCGCGCATGATCGACCTGGACGTGCACGTGGACGCGCAACTGGTCTGCGCCTACAAGGCCGACGGCCTGATCGTCAGCACCCCGACCGGTTCCACCGCCTACTCGCTGTCCGCCGGCGGTCCCATCATCTTCCCGCAGGTGGAGGCGCTGTGCCTGACGCCGATTTCCCCCCACACGCTCACCAACCGGCCGGTGATCGTCCCGGACACCAGCGTGATTAAGATCATCAACCACGCCGAGGACGGGGAATCCTATCTGACCCTCGACGGCCAGGTGGGCGAGCCGCTCCGTCGCGACGATCAGGTGATCTGCCGCCGCTCGCCCCACGTGCTGCAACTGGTCCGTCCTCCCCGCTCGATGTTCTTCGATGTGCTGCGCCAGAAACTGAAGTGGGGGGAGCGGTGAGGCGCCTCGGGCTGACCGCCTGGATCTTCATCGGCATGGCCGCCGGGATTGCGCTGGGCCTGGCGGCGCCGGAGCTGGCGCGTCACCTGGGGCTGGTCAGCAGCATCTTCCTGCGCCTGATCAAGTCGATCATCGCCCCGCTGCTGTTCGGCACGCTGGTGTACGGCATCGCCGGAGGCGGGGACCTGAAGGCCATGGGTCGGATCGGGCTGAAGGCCATCATCTACTTCGAGGCCGTCACCACGGTGGCGTTGTTTCTGGGGCTGGGCGCGGTCAACCTGGTGCGCCCGGGCGAGGGTATGCGGCTGGAGCGCACCGCCCAGGAGGCGGCGGTGGCGCAGGCGCAGGTGCCTCCCACGCTGACCGGCGTGCTCGAACACGTCTTCCCGACCAGCATGATCGACGCCATGGCCCGCGGCGAAGTGCTCCAGATCGTCGTCTTCTCTTTCCTGTTCGGCGCGGCCTGCGCGGCCATCGGCGCCCGGGCCAGGCCGGTGGTGAGCTTCGCCGAGGCGCTGGCCGAAGTGATGTTTCAGTACACCCGCTACGTCATGTACCTGGCGCCCTTCGGGGTGGGCGCGGCCATCGCGGTGACCGTGGCCAGCAAAGGGCTCAGCGTCCTGGTGGGCCTGGGGAAGCTGATCCTGACCATGTACGCCGCCCAGGCCATTCTGGTGGGCGGCGTGCTCGGCGTGGTGATGCTCATCGTGGGCGTACCGGTGCGGCGCTTCTGGCAAGCCGCCCGGGAGCCTTTCCTTATTGCTTTTTCGACTTCCTCCAGCGAAGCGGCGCTGCCCCGGGCGCTGGAGAACATGGAGCGCTTCGGGGTGCCCAAGCACATCGTGGCCTTCGTGATCCCCACCGGCTACAGCTTCAACCTGGACGGCACCACGCTGTACCTGTCCCTGGCTTCGGTGTTCGTGGCGCAGGCGGCGGGGGTGCATCTCTCCGTGGGCCAACAGGTGCTCATGATGCTGACCTTGATGCTCACCAGCAAGGGCGTCGCCGGCGTGCCGCGCGCCGCCCTGGTGATCCTCGCCGGGACGCTGGGGCAATTCAACCTGCCGCTGGAGGGCGCGGCCGTGCTGCTGGGCATCGACGCGGTCATGGACATGGCTCGAACCTCGGTAAATGTCCTAGGGAATTGCCTGGCTACGGCGGTGATCGCCCGCTGGGAAGGGTTCCGCCTGGAGCCGGCGCACCCCCGCTAAAGCCCCCCCTCCTACCTGCCGAAGAAGGGATCGGAGGTCTCGTGACCCAACCTAAAATCCTGGTCTGTCTGCTGGTTGTGTGCTTCGCGCCGGCCGGCCGAGCCGCTCAACAGCCGCGTGACTTGACCGAGATCAGCCTCGAGGAGCTGATGAACATCGAGGTGGTCTCGGTCTCCAAGAAGCAGCAGCGGCTCTCGGAAGTGTCGGCCGCTGTGTACGTGATCACCCAGGAGGACATCCGTCGCTCCGGCGCCACCAGCATCCCGGAGGTCCTGCGGATGGCGCCGGGAGTTCAGGTGGCGCGCATCGACTCGAGTCTTTGGGCCATCACCGCCCGCGGGTTCAATGGCCGTTTTGCCAACAAGCTGCTGGTCTTGATGGACGGTCGCAGCGTCTACCACCCGCTGTTCTCGGGGGTCTACTGGAACCTCCAGGACACGCTCCTGGAGGACATCGAGCGCATCGAAGTGATCCGCGGGCCGGGCGCCACCATGTGGGGCGCCAACGCGGTCAACGGCGTCATCAACATTATCACCAAGTCCGCCCGCCGCACCCAGGGCGGGCTGGTCACCGCCGGGGGTGGCAGTGAGGAGCGGAGCGTCACGGGTGTGCGCTACGGGGGCCGGATCGGGGACCAGGCCCATTACCGTGCCTACGCCAAGCACTTCCAACGCAACGAGTTGCCGGCCCCATCCGGGCAGCCCGCCTCCGAGGACTGGGGTTTCCTCCGGGGCGGCTTCCGGCTGGATGTGACACCCTCCCGGCGCGACTCGCTGATGCTGGAGGGCGACCTCTTTAGCGGCCGCACCCGGAGGCGCACGGGCGAACCGTCCGTGGCCCCGCCGTTCTACCGCCTACAAAGGGACGACTCCGAACCGGCCGGAGGCAACGTGCTCGGGCGCTGGAGCCGCAAGCTGTCCAACACGGAGACCGAACTCCAGGTGTACTTCGATCGCTGGCAGCAGAACTCCGTGATGCTGGGAGAAACGGTCAGCACTGTGGACCTGGATTTCCACAGCCACTGGAGGGCCAGGGCTCGGCACGAGCTCGCCTGGGGATGCGCCTACCGCCTAACCAGCCTCGAACTCGGCAACCGGATGCTGTTTTCCTACGACCCCGCCCGCCGGCGGGACAGCCTCTTCAGCGCGTTCCTGGAGGACAGCATCGTTTTGATCGAGGACCGGCTGGCGCTGGTCGTGGGCTCGAAGCTTGAGCATAACCCCTTTAGCGGGTTTGAGATCCAGCCTACGGTGCGGCTGGCCTGGACGCCGCAGCCGCGCCACTCCGCCTGGCTGGCGGCTTCGCGCGCCGTCCGCATGCCCTCGCCGACGGACCAGAACGTCCGCATCAACCTTCCTGCCGGGCTCAGCTTGGGAGGCACGGTGGCCCTGGTGAGCTGGTTTGGAAGCCCGGACATCCGCTCCGAGAGCCTGCTGGCTTACGAAGTGGGCTACCGCGTCCGGCCGCTGGACCGGGTGACCCTGGATGCGGCCGGTTTCTACAACTTCTACGATCACCTTCGGGACATCCAGTGGGGAACTCCTTACCGGGAGGCTTTGCCGGCTCCGCCGCACCTGGTCGTTCCGGCGTACTTCCGGAACAGCGCCAAGGCGGAAAGCTACGGGGTCGAGATCGCGGCCAACTGGCAGCCCGCGGCGCGCTGGAGACTGTCCGGCAGCTACACGGGCCTGGCGCTCCGGCTGCGCCGTGCCGGTGCCCGCCGGGAAGATGCGATGCTTCACGGGGACAATCCCGGCCACCAGGTGGGCCTGCGCTCCTCTTGGGACCTCTCCCGCACCGTCCAGTTCGATTCGGCGTTGTATTACGTGGGCGCGCTGGCCAGCCTGGGCGTTCCGGCATACACCCGGGTGGATGCGCACCTGGGGTGGTATCCGGCGCGCCCGGTGGAACTGAGTCTCGCCCTGTCGAATCTGCTTGACCCGCGGCATCCGGAGTACATTGCCGAGGGCCGCGAACGGATGGTCGAGATTGGCCGCAGCATCTACGGAAAGATCACGTGGCGCTTCTGAGGCCCAGGGCTCTGCGCATGGCGCCGTCTGCCCGGCACGGCGTGCAGTGGGGGTTGGAGGGCCACAGCTACACGAGCGTGGA
Source organism: uncultured Solibacteraceae bacterium (assembly GCA_964541065.1). GTDB lineage: Bacteria > Acidobacteriota > Terriglobia > Bryobacterales > Bryobacteraceae > VFZS01. The sequence goes on along the minus strand of CAZIRH010000182.1, from coordinate 2,417 downwards.
AGCACAGCCGGGCGCCCTTTCCGGCACAAGCTGGAATTCGCCTGCAATTCGCCACAGCTACACGAGCGTGGAAGCACAGCCGGGCGCCCAGCTTCTGTGGGCGCCGGACCCCAGGCATACCCTGTGGGCGTCAGTGGCCCGGGCGCTACCAACGTCCTCCCGGTTCGAGCGCGAAGGCCGGGTCAGCCTCGAGGTGTTCCCCGGGCCGGGCGGCACGCCGAACCTGCTCGCTTTGTTCGGATGGTCGGAGTTCCGCTCGGAAACCTTGCGCGCGCAGGAAGCCGGCTACCGCTGGCAGGCCGGCCCACGCTTCTCGCTGGATCTGGCCGCCTTCTACAACGTATGCCGCGGGCCGGCCTGTGGCGAGCCGTCGGTCCCTTATCTCGAGCGCACGCCGGTGCCGGCCCACATGCTCATCCCGCTGCGCCTTGAGAATGCTCTGAACGGATGCACGTACGGGGCGGAGGCGACGGCCCGTTGGAAGCTCCTGGAGCGCTGGCAAGTCCACGGGGGTAATTCCCGGTTGCACCTCGGGCTGCGCCCGGCCGGCAGTGCGGGGTGGCTCGAGCAGACCCGTGCCGAACAGCAGAGCCCGCGTCACCAGGCGCACGTGCGCTCCTATCTCGATCTGCCCGGGCGCCTGAGCTGGGACGCCGCCCTTTACTGTACGGGCGCGCCGGGGGCGGTCGTGGTTGGGGCAACCAGGTCCGCCGCAGCGTTTACGGGAGGGTGACATGGCGCTTCTGAGGCGCATCCTCCCGCGGCGTACCTGGGCCTGGATGGCGCCGCTGGCCGCCGCCTTACTCGCCAGCGGCGGGGCGTCCCCGGCGCAGCACGGTCCGCTCTCCGCCCAGGAGTATGAGGTCAAGGCCGCCTTCCTCTACAACTTCGCCAAGTTCGTAGAGTGGCCGCCGACCGCTGATGGGAAGGCGCCGCTGATCATCCTGGTCTTCGGCCGCAATCCCTTCGGGGCGGCGCTGGAGAGGACCGTCTCGGGCAAGGCTATCGGCGACCGCCTCCTGGTGGTGCGGCGCACCAGCCGGGTCCAAGAGCTGATGCCTTGCCACTTGTTGTTCATCGGCGCGGAACAGAATCAGCGCATGCCGGAGATCCTGAAGGCGATTGGAGAAGGCGGGGTGCTGACGGTCAGCGAGATGGAGGACTTCCTGGAATTGGGCGGCACCGTCGAGCTCGTCCTCGATGACAACAAGGTGCGTTTCGCCGTGAACCTGGAGGCGGCGCGGCGCAGCGGGCTGAAGATCAGCTCGAAGCTGCTCAGCCTGGCCAGAGCCGTCAAGCGCTGAGGTGAGAACGGCTACGCACATCTCGCTGTGGCGTCAGCTTTCCATCCAGCGGAAGCTGACCCTGATGCTCACCAGCAAGGGCGTCGCCGGCGTGCCGCGCGCCGCCCTGGTGATCCTCGCCGGGACGCTGGGGCAATTCAACCTGCCGCTGGAGGGCGCGGCCGTGCTGCTGGGCATCGACGCGGTCATGGACATGGCCCGAACCTCGGTAAACGTCCCAGGGAATTGCCTGGCTACGGCGGTGATCGCCCGCTGGGAAGGGCTGAAGCTGGAGCCCGTTCTCACACGCTAAAGCCCGGCGCGCCACCTGTCGAAGAGGGGACTGAGGCGTTGTGCCTAAGCCGAGGAACTTGGTGTGTCTGCTGGCGCTCTGCGTTGCGCCGGCCGTGGCGCAACCGGGACCGCTGCCCGGGCCACTGCCCCTGTACGCCTCCGAGTACCAGGCCAAGGCTACGTTCTTGTATAACTTCACCAAGTTCGTGGACTGGCCCCCGGCGGCCGCCGACTCCAAGGAGCCGCTGATCATGGTGGTCTTCGGGCGGGATCCTTTTGCTCGAGCGCTGGAGCACACCGTGTGGGGCAAGACCGTCAGCGACCGGCGGCTGGTGGTGCGTCAAGTGAGGCGGCTCGAGCAGCTAGCGCCCTGTAACCTGCTGTTCATCAGCGCCGAGGAACGGAAGCTGGCGCCGGAGATCCTCAAGGCGGTCGAGCAGGCGACAGTGCTCACGGTCAGCGAGATGGAGGACTTCCTGGAACTGGGAGGTATGGTCCGCCTCGTGATGGAAAGCAACCAGGTGCGTTTCATGGTCAATCGGGAGGCGGCCCGGCGCAAAGGGCTGACGATCAGCTCGAAGCTGCTGAGCCTGGCCGGAATCGTCAAACGCTGAGGTGAGAGGGGCCAAGCACATTCCGCTGTTGGGCCAGCTTTCCATCCAGCGAAAGCTCACCCTGATCATCATGCTCACCAGCAGTCTGGCCCTGCTGCTGGCGGCGAGCGGCTTTATCGGCTTCGAGCTGGTCAGGGCCCGCAGCGCGGCCGCCAAGCAAATCTCCACGGTGGCGGGAGTGATCGGATCCAACAGCACCGCGGCGCTGACCTTCTCCGACCGGCGC
>CAZIRH010000181.1:0-9085 GCA_964541065.1 uncultured Solibacteraceae bacterium | reverse complement strand
GCATTATCGGCCGTCGGACAGCCCGAGAAGCCTAACGACGTGGCTGAGATAATGTGCTTGAAGCTGGACTACTCGCAGGAAGTGCTGGAAGGGCTGGCGCTGGAGGATTTCAATAAAATCGCCAAGAACGCGCAGGACATCAGCTTGCTGAAAGAAGCGCTGGCCGCCGTCGGACAGTAGTAGGGCATGGCATGTTTACCCGCCTGTGGCGGGCGGGGCAAGGCTTCAACACGTTCTCCCCCATTGGCGGGGACCAGGAGAGCTGGGCAGGGGCCGAGCTGAAGCTGCGCAATCACCTGATGCGGATGCGGGATTTCCCGCACCCGCGGCCGGAGAAGGAAACGGCCGGCAGGCCATGAGCAGGGCGCTCGCCTCGGGCGCCGAAGACAGTCCTCAATCAGCCGGGTAGCGGAACTGGAGGGTGATGGATGGTCAAGCAGGTGCGCGTCGGCGTCATCGGCATGGGCATTGGGAAGCAAAACGCGCGGGCGATAGCGGGCAATCCCCGCGGCCGCGTCGTCGCCCTGTGCGACCTTGCCGAGCATCGCATGCAGGCCTTCGCCAAGGAACTCGCTGCGCCGGTGAAGATGTACACCGACTACAAGCGGATGTGCCGTGACAAGGAAGTGGACGCCGTCTTCATCGGCACGCCAAATCAGCTGCACGTCCCCATGGGCCTCGAGGCGGTGCGCAACGGCAAGCATGTCTTCATCACGAAGCCGCTGGCGGACTCGGAGCGTGCGGCGGCGAAGCTCGTGCGCGAGGCCGAGGCCGCCGGCGTGGTCAACATGATGTCGTTGAGCACGCGCTTCGGCAGCGGGTGTCAATACCTGGGCGGCCTCATCGAGAAGGGCCAGCTCGGCGAGCTGTATTACGCCCGCGCCCGCAGCATTCGGCGCAGCGGCATCCCCGCGTGGAACCTCGGCTTCATCCACAAGGGCGGAGGGGCTTTTCGCGACATGGGTGTGCACGTGCTTGACGCGGCGTGGTGGCTGCTGGGCCGGCCGCAGCCGGTCACCGTCACCGGCGTCGCCGGCGCGAAGTTCGGCCCTCGCGGGCTGGGGTACTGGAAGTTCAGGGCGCCCCCGAAGAGCGTCTATCAGCAGTACGCCTGCGACGATTACGCCGGCGGGTTCATCCGCTTCCAAGGCGATGTCGGGCTGCAGGTGGAGAGCTTCTGGGCCTCGCATCAGCCGGAGGAATTCCAGATCGAGCTGTTCGGCACCGAGGCGGGGGCGCGCTACTCGCCGCTTACCATCTATCGCACGGAAAGCGGCGCGCCCCAGGATATCACCATGAGCATGCCGCCGGGGCCATCGCCGTGGGACAACATCGCCGCGCACTTTGTTGACTGCATATTGGAGGGCGTGGAATGCGAAGCTCCGCTGCGCGACGGCCTGATCGTGCAGCGGATGATGGAGGGGCTGCTGCGCAGTGCTGAGACCGGCAGGGAAGTCCGGCTCGGAGAGCACGCTGCCGCGGATAGAAGGAAAAGGAGACACGGATGAAGCTCGGTTTCATCGGCGACAACACCCTGGCGGATGTCGAGCGGGACTCGAAGTTCGCCCGCGAGCACGGCTTCGCGGGCCTGGAGTACAACTACTGGAGCAGCTTCCGGGAGCTGACGGCGGAAACCATCAGGCAGATGCGCGCCATCCACGAGCGCCACGGCGTGCGCGCCTCGATGCTGGGCATATGGGGATGGAATCACCTGTCGCCGGACCCCGCAGAGCGCGGGGAAGCCCATCAGATGCTCGACCGCGCCATCACCTTCGCCAAGGAATTGGCGGCTGACGTGATCGCGATGGGCGCGGGCGAGATCCCGGGCGAGCCGCTCGGGCGCAAGGTGGCGGAGTTCCTCCACGTCTTCCCGCCATTCCTGGAGCGCATGCAGCAGGCGGGCCTGCAGCCGGTCTTCTACGCCGTGCACGGCAACAGCTTCCTCGACAGCCTGCGCGCTTGCGAAGCGGTGTGGGAGCACCTCCCGGAGCTGAAGCTCAAGTACGATCCCGCCAACTGGAGCCACCACGGCGACGATTACTTGGAGGTCGTCCGGCGCTACGGCCACAAGATCGGATACGTCCACATCAAGGAGCACCTCTACCGCGACGGCCGGCTGGCGTCGCAGCCCGCGGCCGGCATGGGGGATATCGAGTGGGGCAAGGTCTTCGCCTTCCTCTACGAGCACGGCTATGAGGGATGGCTGTCCATTGAGCCGCACGGGCCCATCTGGTCGCGGGGCGCGATGCGCCGCAGGATGCTGCTGCTGACGAAGAATTACATCTCCACATTCCTGGTCGCGGAAGCTGATGTGAAGGACGCCTGACACCGCGCGTAGAGGCATGGCATGTGGCTAGGCCCGAAGGGCCGCCACGGCGGTCGTCAGACCTAGCCGCCATGCCCCTACCGATCCGGTATCAATACCATTCGCAGAGGAGCAAGCCAAGTGCAAAGGAAGCGGCTGAAGATAGTGGCAATCGGCGCCGGGAGCGGGTTCGGAAGAAAGACCGTGGTGGACCTGCTCAGCTCGCCGGAGGTCAAGGACCTTGACTGCACGCTCGTGCTCGTGGACACCGATCCGGCGCGGCTCGACCAGATGCATAGGTTCGCGCTGCTCGTCCGGGAGCGCCTGGGGTCTAATGCGAAGGTCGAGATGACCGCCGATCGCCGCCAGGCGCTGCCGGGCGCGAGCCACGTTATCACCTCGGTTGCGATCAAGCGCTACCCGCTGTGGGAGCAGGACTTCCGGGTGCCGCTGGCCTACGGCTTCAAGCACGTCCTCGGCGAAAACGGCGGGCCGGGGGCGGCGTTTCATGCGCTGCGCAACTACGAGCTCGTGATCCCCATATGCCGCGACATGGAAAAGCTGTGCCCGGAGGCGCTGCTCCTGAACTACACCAACCCGGAGTCGCGCATCATCCGGGCGGTGTCTGATCTCACGAAGATAAGGGCCATCGGGCTGTGCCATGGAGTCTTCGCCGCGCAAGACGGCGTCAGCAGGACTCTCGACAAGCCGGTTGACGAGATAGACTTCGTTTCCGGCGGGTTGAATCACTTCTACTGGGTAGTGAGGATCGCGGACAAGCAGACGGGAGAGGACTTGTACCCGCGGCTGCGCGAGCGTGCTCTGTCGGACCCGGATTGCCCAAGCATGCCGCCGCTGGTCAGGAAAATGGTCGAGGTCTTCGGGCTCTACACCTATCCGTCGGCCGGCCACATCGGCGAGTATCTGTCCTTCGCGTATGAGTTCACGGGCCTGGCGTGGCACTACGGGCTGGAGACGCGCAAGGTTCCCCTGCAGGATCCGGGGGCGGCACCGGATCGCTTGGCGCCATACGCCGCCGGCGAGAAGCCGCTGGATGACTGGGCGCTGCGCCGCAGCGGTGAGCTGGCGATACCGATAATCCTGGCGATGGCGCTGGATCGCAGCTACCGCGCAGCGGCGGTGAACGTCCCTAACGCCGGGGGTTACATCCCGGGCCTGCCGTCCGATGCGGTGGTCGAGGTGCCGGCAGCGGTGGACGGCAGCGGAATCCATCCCGAAACGCTGGGGCCGATACCAGAGGCACTGCTGGCGTTCTGCCGCACGCAAGCATCCATCCAGAAGCTCGTGGTCGAGGCCTACCGGCAGCGCTCGCGAAACCTCCTGCTCCAGGCGCTGCTCGTGGACCCGATCGTGAACTCGGTCCACAACGCCGAGCAGATGCTGGACCACATGCTGGAGCTACAGAAAGACTATCTGCCGGCGTTCACGTAGCCCAGGCGATTCGTGTAGGGGCAAGGCATGCCTTGCCCCTACTTGATTTGGCGACCGGAAGCGACCTTTGCCCCCCGACCGTTGTCTAATATGTGACGGTCGTGCGCCGGCAGTTGCCCTCGACTTGAGGAGAGGAATGTGGGTGACCTGACAGACGGAGAGCTGGTGCGCCTCACGCGGGGCGGCGACCGCGAGGCCTACGGCACGCTGATAGCCCGTTATCAGGGTCACGTGTACGGCGTGGCCTACAGCATCGTGGGCAGGTGGCAGGACGCTCAGGACATAGCCCAGGAGACGTTTATCCGCGCCTATGTGAACCTCGATCAGCTCCGCGATCCGGCGCGCTTCGCCGCCCGGGCCAAGCTGAGGGTGGCCCTGGCGCCCTATGTCACGCAGGAGATCACCCCCATGGTGCAAGAGGTCTTCAAGGAGCACAAGCTGCCGGCGCACTTCGCGCGCAGGGTGTTGGACAAAGTGCCGCTGCTGGGATGGGGCAAGGGCCGCGAGTGCACTTTCCTGGGGGCGCTGGAGGCCGCGCTGGCGGTGACCGACCATCCCTACAAGTACAGCGACATGATGGGCTGGTCTGGCATGGCGTTCCGGGCGCGGTGGTTCTCCCAGGTGGCGGAGGATGGAGGACGGCGCTGGTGCCCCTCCAGCGCGGTCGGCGAGATGGACGAGGAGATAAGGGCCGTGAGTGAGGCGACGGGATGGCCGCTGCGGGTGGCGTTCATGCAAGGGAACAACGAGGCCCGCGTCGAGCAACTCACCGGAGAGATCGTCGCCTCCATCACTGCCGGCCGACCGGTGCTTGCTTACGAACCGCAGCTGAACATGGATGTGGTGTACGGCTTCGAGAGCGGCGGAAAGACCCTGCTCCTGCGCGATTACTTCCAGGGCGAGAAGCCTTTGCGGCTGCCCCCAAGCAAGCTGGGGTTCCTGATGCTGTTCATCGGCGATCATCAAGCGGCCCTGGCGGGGCGCGCGGCTCTCATCGAAGCGCTGAGGATGGCGGTGCGCAACTGGCGCCGCGAGCGTTTCACCACCGGCCCCGGGGAGTACTGGTACGGCAGCGCAGCGCTGACACGATGGATAGCGGACATCGGCGAAGCGGGTCAGTTCCCGCAGGAGGAGAAGCGGAATCTTTGCGGCATCGGCTGGTGGAACTTCACTGCGATGCAGGACGGCCGGCGCGCGGCGGCGACGTTTCTGCGCGAGAACGCCTGCGAGTTGCAGGCGGACCTTCCGCGCCCGCGCACGAGACTGCGCGGCTGGAGCATCGGCGCGGCAAGGTTGGCGCTGCTGCACGCCGCGGATCAGTACGCGCGGGAAGCGGACTTCCTCCAGTCTGCCCTCACCGGGAAAGATTCGTTCGTCAACGATGTGGAGAAGTGGTCGCCCGAGATGCGCAGCCGCGAGATGCAGGTCCTGACGCAGGCACGCGACCTTGAGGAGGCGGCAATCGCGGAGATCGGGGCGCTGCTTGACGCACTGGCGCAATGAGACACTGCAGATGAGTCAGCCTCCGTTGCGCGCCGCGGCAAGTCTCTACATCGAAACGTTCTATTTCCCCGCGGGCGCGGCATAGTCAACAGCCACTTGGGTCACGCGCGGCGTGCCGCAGCTATCAGTTGCTCCCAACGCCAGCCGGTACTGCACCCACTTGCCGGCGGGGGCACAGCATGCTGTGCCCCGACACGCCCGCACCTGTTGGTCATTATCAAACCACGTGCCGACGCCTGCGGGGCCGAGCCACTCCGATTTTTCCAGCTCCTGCTTCGAATCCGCAAACCTCAGCTGCGCCTTGACCCACGTCTTAGGCGGCGCCTCGGCCTCCCAGGAAATGCGGGTCACACAAGCGCCCCCGGGGAGTTGGAACGGGCCGGATGTATAGTACTCCTCCGGGCCTCGGTCGCGGACATTGCCCGGGCCGACAGATGACATCCCGTGCGGCCCGGAGGTCGGCAGCCGCGTCACGCGGCCTTCCGCGAACCCGTCGGGGCCGTTCCACCATACCGCCGAATGCCCGACGTGATCCCCGTTGACCTTGTGATAGGCAACGGCGAGGTCCACCCAGCCATCCTCATTGAAGTCGGCCGCAAGGGCGCCGGAGGCCGAATGGGTGAAAAGGCGCGAGCGGTCGGCGGCGCTGAACCCGCGGCCCGCGCGATTCCAGTAGATGTAGGAGTCAATGTCGCGCGCCCTGCCGTCGTGGTAGGAGCAGATGAAGAGGTCCAGCAGGCCGTCGCTGTTGAAGTCCGCAATCGCCATCGCGTTCACGGCGTTGGCGGGCAGCAGAGTGCGGCGGTCCTCGCGCAAGCCGTCCGCCCCGTTCCAGTAGATATAGACGAACGAGTCGTGCGGGCCGTGGGAAGAGGGGCTATGGCCGCCGATTATCAGGTCCAGGTAGCCATTGCCGTTCAGGTCGGCCGCCCTGGCGCAGGCGCCGCGCACGACGGAGAGCATCTGACAGCGCTCCATGCTGAACCCCTCGGGCCCGCCCCACAGGATGAAGCTGCGATCCCCTTCGATCTGCGGCACCACCAGGTCGAGCCAGCCGTCGTTGTTGAGGTCCGCCAGGTAAATGAACCGCGGCTCCTTGTAGAGTACGCCCGCGTGTGCCATATGGATGCGCGTGGGCTCGACATCATCGAACCCCTGGGCCGTGCCGTAGAACACCAGCAGATCCGGGTTGTTGAAGCCGCAGAACACCAGGTCGAGGTAGCCGTCGCGATTCAGGTCCGCGCAGCAGAGCCCATGCGCGCGGCGCGTCGGGAGCCTCCAATGCGGCTCGTCGGCGAATCCGTTCGGCCCGTTCAACACCACGTACGATCCCGGGTCGAGCTTTTGCGCGTTCTCGGAGGCGTTGGCCAGCACCACATCCACATCGCCGTCATCGTTGATATCACAGCAGACCGAATCTACGGCGCCCCAGCCGGGCACCTCCTGTCGCCGTTCCGGCGAGAACCCGTCCTTCCCACCGTAGTAAACTGAGGGCCTGATATCGCCCAGCAGGTTGCGGCTGCGATAGTTCACGAAGATCACCTGCGGCGGCTCGTCCTTGGCGGGGCGGGCGAGGAGCACGCGGCGAGCATCGTGGGAGAGCAGTCGCACCGGCTCGGGCTTCACCCCGCCCGGCGCGCCGCGATAGATGAGCGATTCGGTGGTGAATGATTCGTCGGTATGATCCTGGCACACGATAATGTCGTCACAGCCATCGCCATCGAGATCGGCGACCGCCACATCGCAGGCGCGGCGGCTCAGCAGCCGCGTCCGCCGCGTCTCGTGGAATCCCTGCGGGCCTCCCCAGTAAACCCACGAGCACTCGCCTTCCTCGCACACCTGGCGGCAGGCGAGCACCAGGTCCGGGTATCCATCGCCGTTTACATCACCCACCGCGATGGCGAGGGCTTGCGGGCAAGCCAGCACCAGCGGCGGGCCAAAACGGCGGCCCGGCGCAACCGGTATCAAGAGGACCGATTGGCGGCGGGCTGCGAACACATGTGGGATCGCAGACCAGCGGATAACCTGCAGCAGCGGGGCTGCTTCGGCGACGGATTCGGGATATGCCTCTTCGGCGGGCTCGCCCGTTGCCGCGTCGGCGGCGACCGGCCCAGCCGGAATCACCGTGACGCGCGCCGGGTCGAGCTTATCGGCGCCGCCCCAATAGACGCGGATCTGGCCCGCTTGCGAGCGGACGAGGAGGTCGTCATAGCCGTCACCGTCCACATCGTCAGCCGCCAGCTGACACCCTTTGATTTCGAGGTCGGTGAACCGGTGCGGCTCGAAGCCCAGATCGGATTGATAGAAGACCCGCACCTGGCCCCGGGTGAGGAAAGCCAGATCGGGCCTGCCGTCGCCGTTGAAGTCGCCCGCGGCAACCGCGGTGCAGCTCGGAGCGGGCAATTGCTGCTGCCGGCGTTCGCTCCAGCCATCAGGCGATCCGTAGTAGATGAAGGCGTTCAGCTCCGATCGGATGCCGTTACGGTGCATCCCCAGCACGAGGTCGTCGCACCCATCGCCGTTGAGATCCGCGGCCGCGCCGCAGATCGCCCCGTCCGCCGGCAGCGCGGTGAGCGTAACGTTGCCGAGCGGATTCGCATACACGTACGCCGGAGGCTTCTCCCAGTGATTCTGGCTGTTGCAGAAGATGAGGTCGAAACACCCATCGTGGTTCAGATCGTATTGATGGATGCGCTGCAGCACCCCCGCGCGCGACACGTAGAGGTTGTGGCCGGCGTTGCCGCACGTGCCCCGGCTGAAGCCGTCAAAGCCGCGGGTGCTCCAGATTCCTTGGGGTTTCATCGTCTATCCCTCGGTGGGTTGCTCGCATTGATGTTAGGCGCCGCTTGGGACCGAAGGCGAGGAGCGATCAACTGTGGGAGCGAACGAAGTCTATGCGGTCACCCTCCACTATTCCGTGCATGTCGCAGAAACCCGCGTTCACCTCGACGACATACATTGCGGCTTTCTGCGAACTTATCATCGCCTCCGAGAGAGGAATGGCGTTCTTCTCGATGTGCACGATCGCCTTGGCATCGTCAACGAAGACCAGATCCAGCGAGATGAAAGTATTCTTCATCCAGAATATCCTGGGCTGGCAGGAATCGAAGACAAACAGCATCCCGGCAGCCGCCGGCAACGAGCGCCTATACATCAGTCCTTGCGCGCGCTCCCGGGGTGTGTCGGCTATCTCAATGTCAATCCGCGCGATCTGCTGTGCGCTGGCCTTGCTCACGAAAGACAGCTCCCCTTCTTTCGTGAACGGTATGTCTTGGACATTCGTGGTGCCGATCTGGCCGCAGCCGGTCACCAGGGTCAACAGCAGCACGCCTATCAGGTGAGCCGCGAGCGCGATGTTGCACCTCCCTGCCACCATGAAGCCGCGTCCCTTCAAGCTCGACCGTCGCCCCGTGCGGACAAGACAGTTCGCAGGCCGCAAGCTCGTTCCCTGCCGTTCCGGGGTGCGCGCAATGGGTTCGTGGGGGAAGAGGCCTCACCTCTTGCCGCCTCGATACCTGCCGGCTGATGAGGCGCAACGCAAGGTCCCGCGCTAGGATCTGGTGTCCTAGGGTGACCAATTCTGGCGGGTATTCGGATCGGGGGGTGAACGCATCTCCCTCTCAGGGCTACTTCGCGCGCCGAAGCTGGGCTTGCGCCTTCGCGGACATCGTAGGGGCGGGGCTCCGTCCCCGCCCGCGGGCCGGTCGGGAGACCGGCCCCTACCGGCGGACGAAGGGGTCGTAGCCCGCGAAGGCGGCAGAGGTTTACCCGCCTTTGGCGGGTTTACCCGCTCGCCGCAGGCGAGCAAGCCTTTGGCGGGCCGGG
>CAZIRH010000180.1:0-9108 GCA_964541065.1 uncultured Solibacteraceae bacterium | reverse complement strand
CGGATCTCGCCGGTCTTCATCATGCCGTCTTTGATGCGGAAGATGCCGGGGAAGCGGGCTTCCCAGGCCTGGTTGGCGGCGGGGACGTACTGCCGGGAGTTGGCCTCGATGGCCGCCACGCCGGGCACGTGGGCGGCCAGGCCCGCGGAGTGGATCAGCGAGGCGCCCGGGCAGGTCAGGTCCTGCACGCACAGGAACATCTTGAATTTCTGCGCCGCGGCGGCCATCAGCAAGGCCTGGCTCTGCCCCTTGCAGGCTTTGAGCGCCACGCCGGTATAACCCATCTCGCGCGCCAGCAGCAGGCTCTCCAGATCCGTGAGCGACTCGTCGATCACGATGGGCTGGAGCTTGGCGGCCTGGTGCATGACGTTGGCCCGGTGGGCCTTCAGATCCCGCGCTGTCGGCTGCTCGATGTACTGAATGCGCCCGAAGCCCGCCGGCGTCTTCTCCTTCACCTGGCGCAGGAAGTCGAGCAGGTAGTCCACGTTGGCGCAGCGCTCGTTGAAGTCCGCCGAGTAGAACCAGCGCGTGACGCCGCGCTGGGCCTGCGTCTGGGCGGCCACGCGGTCGATGCGCAGCACGCGCTCGACGTCCCAGCGGAGGTCGTCGCCGTTCAGCTTGATCTTGAGGTGCGTCAGGCCGTTGTAGTTGATCCATTCGGGCAGCGTCTCGGGCAGCCCGTCGGCGACGCGCTTCTTGATGTCGCCCTCGTCGATGGCGTCGAGCGCGCCGATCAGGTGGTAGAGCGGCATGCGCGGCTTCGGTTCCGGCGTGACGTAGCGCTCCAGGTACTCGCCCTTGAACTCCGGCGTGAGGTAGCGCGCCAGACCGTGCCGCATCAGGTCGGGGCCATAGGTGCGGTAGCAGCTTCGGCCGTGGAGCTTGCCGAAGGCGTCGTGAATGGCGGCGTCGAAGGGGCTGGCCACCACCAGCGTAGCGAGCTTGGGGATCGGCTCGGCCAGCTTGAGCTCGCGCGAAACTTCCGCGGCGGCCCTCAGGTACTCCGGCTCGAGGGCCACGTTGAGGTCCACCGGGTGGCCCGCCTCCTTGCAGTCCGCGGTGATCTTCCCGATGCGCTCGGCCAGGCGCTTCATCGCCCCCAGCGTGGTTTCATAACCCATCACGCGCGAGGGAAAGGCCCAGATGTTGCCCAGCGGCATCGAGCCGAAGCCCTTCGCGGCGCGCCCGGCGCTCGAGCGCACCACGCAGTTCACGTTAAGCAGCGTGACGCGGTCCAGCGGGATGCCGCCGAACTTGATCGGCGTGCGGTAGAGGTAGTCCTCGTAGTCGAAGGAGACGTCTTCGATCCGGATGTCGGTGGCCTGGCCAGCGGCGCGGCCGACGAACACCGCGGCCAGAAAGGTTCGCCGTGTGGTGTGGCTGCTCGGTTGCTGCACGGCGGCTATTCTAGCTCATGCCCGGCCCTCGTGCTAGCTTAGAGGAATGCGACTGTTACGTGCCGTGTGCGGCGTATGGCTCTGCGCGGGCCTGCTGCTGGCCGCCGATCAGCTCTCCAACCGGCGCGCGCCGGGATTCTCGCTGCCGGACCTGAACCTCAAGCAGCACGACCTGGCCGACTACCGCGGCAAAGTCGTGCTGCTGGACTTCATGAGGACCGACTGCCCGCACTGCCGGACGCTGTCACGGCTGCTCGAACAGGTCAAGGCCAAGTACGGCTATAGGGTGGCCATCCTGTCGGTGGTCACCCCGCCAGACAACCAGCAGACGGTCATCCGTTACATCCAGGCCAATTTCATCACCACCCCGGTGCTGTTCGACTGTAGCCAGATGGCGGCCTCCTATCTGAAGATCGGTCCGCAGAATCCCAGCGTGGACCTGCCCTACCTGTTCGTGATCGACGGCGAAGGCACCATTCGCCACGACTACGCCTTCGAGCCGAACAGAGAGATCTTCGAAGGCAAGGGTCTCTTCAAAGTGCTGGACGGCATGCTGGGGAGCTCCCCGGCGCCAGCCCAGAAGCGTTAGCGATATGGTCCTCCGGCCGGTTCTCCTGCTCATAGGGGCGTCGCTCACCCTCGCCCAGAGCCCCGATGATCCGCTCCAGACGCTGCGCCCGGAGCATCCGCGTTTGATCGCCCTGGACAAGGACCTCCAGGAGATCCGCTCACTGGTCCGCCGCGACCCACTGGCCCGCCAGGTCTACGCGCGACTGGCTAGCGAGGCGGAGGAGCTCCAGAACGCCCCCACCGTCGAGTACAAGATCGTGGGTCCCCGCCTGCTGGCGCAGAGCCGACGCTGCCTGGAGCGGGTCTACACGCTGGCGCTCCTCTACCGGCTGGACGGCAAGAAGCAGTACCTCGAGCGCGCCCTCAAGGAGCTGCGCGCCGCCGCCGCCTTCCCCGACTGGAACCCCAAGCACTTCCTCGATACCGCCGAGATGACCCACGCCTTCGCCATCGGCTACGACTGGTTGTACAAGAGCCTGGCGCCCTCGGACCGCGCCTGGATCCGCCAGGCCCTGGTGGGGAAAGGCATCAACCAGGCGCTGCCCATCTACGAGGCGCAGCGGTGGTGGGCCGTCAACCGCTTCAACTGGAACCAGGTCTGCAACGGCGGCATCGGCATCGGCGCGCTGGCCATCGCCGAGGAGGAACCGGCCAGGAGCGCCGCGGTGCTGCGCCACGCGCTCAAGTCTCTGCCTCTGGCCATGGCCTCCTACCGGCCCGACGGCGGCTGGCCCGAGGGTCCCGGCTACTGGCATTACGCCACCCGCTACAACACCCACTTCCTGGCCGCGCTCCAGACGGCCCTGGGAACGGATTTCGGCCTCTCGGCGCTGGAAGGGTTCGATCAGGCGGGCCGCTTCCGCCTTTACTTCTGCGGCCCCTCGGGGAAGACCTTCAACTACGCCGATGCGGGTGATGGGATCGGCGGGGCGGCGGAGATGTTCTGGCTGGCGCGGCGGTTCAAGCAGCCAGTGTATGCCTGGCACCAGCAGCAGCGGCTCCGGGCGGATGCCAGGCCGGATGCGCTGGATCTGGTCTGGTACCGGCGCGAAGCCCGCAGCCCGCGGGAGGCGAAGTGGCCCTTGGATGCTCTGTTCCGCGGCGTCGGCGTGGCCTTCTTCCGCAGCTCTTGGGACGATCCCAACGCCGTCTTCGTGGGAGTGAAGGCCGGTGATCTCAAGGTCGGCCACAGCCAGCTCGATCTGGGCAGTTTTGTGCTGGACGCCGGCGGCCGGCGCTGGGCCATCGACCTGGGTGCGGACGACTACAACATGCCGGAGTACTTCGGCAAGCTGCGCTGGACCTACTACCGCATGCGCACCGAGTCGCACAACACGGTGCTGATTGACCACGAGAACCAGGACCCCAAGGCCGAAGCGCCGGTGGTGGCCTACCGTTCGACGCCTGAGGTGGCCTTCGTCCGGGTGGATCTGGCGAAAGCCTGGCCGGGCCGGGTGACGCGCTTCGAGCGGGGCGTGGCCCTGGTTGGGCGCCGGCAGGTGATCGTGCAGGACGAGATCTCCGCCGCTCAGCCGGTGGAGGCCCTCTGGGGCATGGTGACCGGTGCGGAGGTGACGCTCAAAGGACCGACGGCCACGCTCCGCCAGGGGGATTGGACTCTGGATGCCAGCATCGTCGCGCCGCCGGACGCGGCCTTCGCCGTGGTTTCGACCACCCCGCCCGCGCCTCAGAATCCCAACACAGGCACGCGCAAGCTGGTGGTCCGGCTGCCCGGGAAGGTGACCGATCTGCGCCTGGTGGTCGCCTTGACGCCGCAGGGCCCCGCCTCGGGCGGACGCCTGCCCGTGTGGACAAACCGCCCTCTGGCCGAGTGGTAGGGAAGAAGGCATGCTGCTGGCCGCAGCAACCCTGGGTTGGAGCCTGCTGTGGGCCGTGCCGGCCGCGCAGGACCTGGCCCAGGCCGTCCGGGCCGGCGATGTGGAGCGCGTCCGTGCCTTGCTGGAGGCCGGCGCAGATCCCAGTGCGCGGGACGCGCTGGGCGGCACGCCGCTGCACGACGCGGCCTGGGCGGGGCAGAAGGCCATCGCCGAGCTGCTGCTCAAGCGCGGCGCCGACGTGAACGCCCGTCACGCCGAGGCCGGCTCGACCCCGCTGCACTACGCAGTGATCACCAACCGCCGCGAGCTGGTCGAGCTGCTGATCGGCAAAGGAGCCGACGTAAGCGCGCGTTACCGCTCCGGCTCGACGGCCCTGCATCTGGCCGCCAACCGCGGCTACGCGGAGATCGTCGAGTTGCTGCTCGAACGCGGCGCCGCGCTCGAAGGCCAAGACTCCAGCGGCGCCACGGCGCTCGAGGAAGCGGTCTGGAAGGGCCAGGATCAAGTCGTCAAGCTGCTGCTCAAGCGCGGTGCGGACATGCGGGGCCGCAGCCGCGAGACCGCCGCCACCCTGCTGCACGCGGCCGCGGTGAAAGGCCATGCGGAGGTGGCCGAGCTGCTGCTGGCTGCCGGCGCCGACCTGAACGCGCGGGACAGTGCCGGCTCCACGCCGCTCGACGAGGCCCTGCGCTACCGCCATAGCCGCGTGCTGGACGTGCTGCTCAAGCGGGGGGCCACGCTGCTCGGTCCCGGCGCCAGCGGGCAGCACCGCCTGCAAGAGGCCGTCCTGCGCGGTCAAACCGACGTGGTCCGCCTGCTTCTGGAGAAGGGCGCCGACGTGAACCTGAGCACGCCGCAGGGCTCGACCGTGCTGCACGACGCCGCGCTCAAGGGTCACCGGGACATCGTGGCGCTCCTGTTGGAGCACGAAGCGGGCGTGAACCAGCGCAATAGTTCGGGCGCCACCGCTTTGCACGACGCCTGCCTGGGCGGAAGCCCGGCGGTGGTCGAGCTGCTCATCAGCCGCGGCGCCGACCTCAACGCCCGGGACGCCGAATCCGGCGCCACACCGCTGCATCTGGCCGCTTCCTGGGGCCGGCGCGAGGTGGTCGAAGTGCTCCTCGAGAGGGGCGCCGAGGTGAACGCCAGGAACAAAGACGGCAAGAGCCCGCTGCGGCTGGCCATCGACCACGGGCAGGAGCCGGTGGCCGGCCTGCTCCGGGCGCGCGGGGCGCTGCCGTAACAGCCCGGCCCGAAGCGCTCGGGTCAGCAGATGAGGCTGGAGAACCTCAGCGCGGCACCACCAGGGGCCAGTCCGAGCCGGCCGTGAGCCCGCCGTCCACGTACAGGACCTGGCCGGTGACGAAGTCGCTGGCCGGGCTGGCCAGAAACAGCGCCGCGCCCACTATGTCCGCCGGCTTGCCCCAGCGTCCCATAGGGGTGCGCTCGACGGCGAAGGCATAGATCCGGGGGTCCTGCCAGAGCACCGTGTTGAAGTCCGTCTGGATGAAACCGGGAGCGATGGCGTTCACCTGCACGTTCCAGTGGGCCCACTCGACGGCCAGGGCGCGCGTCATCGCGGCGATGGCGCCTTTGCTGGCGCCGTAGGCGGCCATCCCGGCAAAACTCAGGTATCCCTGGATGCTGCCGATGTTGACGATCTTTCCCCGCCGCTGCTCGATCATCACCCGGCCGCAGGCCCGCGCCATGAGGAAGTTGCCGCGGACGTTCACCGCCAGGATGTCGTCGAGCTTCTCCGGAGGGAAGGTCTCGGCCGCGTGGCGGAAGTTGATGGCGGCGACGTTGAACAGCACATCGAGGCGGCCGAAGCGGCTGACGATGGAGGCGACCGAGCGCTCGATCTGGGCGGCGTCGGCCAGGTCGCAGACCTCGTACGGCAGCCCGGTGGACTTCAGGGCATCCTCGTGGCGGGCGCTGACGACCACGCGCGCCCCGGCCTGGTGGCAGGCCTCCGCGATGGCGCGCCCCATGCCGCGCGAGCCGCCGCAGACGTGGATCACCTGGTCCTGGAGAGAGAACAGGTCGCTCATGGACCCATGATAACTTGGGCTAGTACTTCTGAACGCGTGCGCGGCCGGCTTCGGCCTCCAGGCCAGCCTTGGGCTTCGGGGCGCCCACCAGAGGCGCGCCGGTGTCCTTGCGCACGCTGATCGAGCCGCGCTCGGTGCTCAGGGTGATCTCCGGTCCCTGAGCCGAGACGCTGCGGAGCGTGGCCCCGCGGCCCTCGCTCTCGGCGCGCAGAGCGGCTCCGAAATCGTGATCCACCTCGCCGGAAGCGGTGGTGGCGCGCAACTGGAAGCGGGCCGTCTCCGGCAAGGCCAGGGTGATGCGGCCGCGCTGGGTGCGGGCATCGATGCGCGCCACGGCGCCCTGGGCGGGGCGCAGCGAGATGTCGCCGCGCTCCAGCACCAGTTCGAGTGACTCGCTGAAATCCTCCAACTGCACGTCGCGGGAGCGCGTGGCGAGGTGCACGGGGCCGACCAGCCGCGAGCCGCTCAGCTCGCTCAGGTCGCTGCGGAGCTGCCCGGGCAGCCGCTCGATGCGCAGCTCGGTGCGCTCGCTCTGGAAGCGCAGGGGCTTGGCCAGGTTGCGGAGCTGTAGCTCGCCGGACATCGAGACGTTCATGGTGACCGGCCCGCCGATGTTCTCCAGCTCGATGTCCTTGCCGCGGCCCCCGGAGATTTCCACGCTCCCCTTCACGTCGAGGGCCCGCACGAGGTCGCTGCGGCTGATCTCCAGGCGGACGTTGCCGCCCACGTTGCGCAGCCGGATGGCGCCGGCCCGGTCGGAAGAGATCTCGAGGTCGCCGCCCAGGTCGCTGATCTCGAACTCGCCGTCGCGCGCACGCACTTCCAGCGAGGCCGCCTTGGGCAGGGCGACCTCGAGGTCCGTCGAGATCCGCTGCTCGCCGGTCACCCGGTCCTGGTTGGTGCGCACCACGACCTGCTCGCCCTGCGTGGTGATCTCGAGCGGGCTTTGCTTGTCGGCGCGCTCGGCGTCGCCGGACTGCAGGGCGCGCACGGTCTTGCGGCCGCTGACCTTGATCTGGTCCCCATCCGCGCCGGTGATGCGCAGATTGCCCCGCAAGTTCTCCAGCAGAATGCGCGGGGTCTTGCCGGCGGGCTTCTGCTGCTCCGCCACGGTGAAGTCATAGGCCACGCCGAACATCTCGACGCGCCTCGAGCTGATAACGCCCAGCCGGTCCCAGGGGCGGTGCCGGTTGATCACGTACAGCCCGGAGCCGATCACCGAGATCAGCACGATCATGATCCACTCGCCGCCGGAAAGGCCCGCCTGTGGCACAGGCTTCGAGCGCGCCGCCCACACCAGTATCTCGAGCAGCCGCAGCACGCCCCACCCGATCAGCAGGAGGGGCCAGTAGCGGGCGGCCACCTCCAGCAGGGGCAGATCGGGGCGCAGGCTGCTTATCAGGAACCATCCCCCGATCAGGATCAGGAGCAGCGGGCCGATGATGGATGCGCGTCTCATAGCGGGCCTCCTTCAGGATGCCGCCTGCCCGGCCGACAGCCGCTCCAGCAGCTTCAAGAGGCCGAAGACGATCAGCAGGACCGGCCAGGTGCGGTGGAAAGAGTATCCGGCGAAGTAGTCGGCGGTGAACAGCGCCCCCAGCGTGATCAGCAGAAGGGGACCGCGCACCGCGCGCACGAGCGAACTCCTATCCCCGGTCATGACGCAACCCCTCCTTTGGGGCGGGCGCGCCGTTGCCGCCCGTCAGCCGGCAATAGAGCATGTAGATGCCCAACCCGATCAACAGCAGGGGCCAGTACTTGGCGACGTCGCGGAAGCGGAGAAGGTCCAGGGTGTTCAGCAGGAACAGCACCCCCAGACCGATGAGCACTACCGGGCCGGCGGGGAAGCTCGCGGGGCGGCCCCGCATCGGGAAGATGCTGGAGAACTCGTCCACGACCTGACCGAGCTGTCGCTTGCGGGCGGTGTGATAGGCCTCGAAGGGCATGTAGATGTACCAGATGGCGATAAGCAGCCCGAAGAGCGGTTCGAGGTCGCGGGCAGCGTCGGAGCTGACGATGCTGATCAGCAGGCCGAAGATGATGACGTGGATCAGCCCCTTGGCGTACTGCCCGTTGTAGACGGCGCCCACGCCCGGAATCAGCCCCAGCACAAAGGCCAGGCCGGGCGAGGAGCCCTCGGGGCTGGGGCCGGCAACCATCGCCGCCTGCGACGCAGGGGCATGCTCCTCGCAGACAATGGTGCCCTGCACCGGACGCTGGCAGGCCTGACACAAGGCCTTGCCACAGGTCCGGCAGAAGGCTACCGCTGGCACCTCGGGATGAGTCTGACAGTTCATAAGCTTGACCTCCCTACCTGCTAGGGCGCGGCTCGCCGTTGCGAGTCCCGCCAGACGGCTTCTCGGAAGCGCCCGCCGGCTGCTCCTCGGCAGCACTGGGCCGCGGCGCCCGTTGATCCTGTTCGGTCCACTCGCGGATGCGGGTCTGAATCTCGTAGACCAGCCGCAGGCTCTCGTAGAACTTCACGGTCCGGTCCCAGGCGCGGTGGAGGCGGTCGTCCGCCCCCTGCCACAGCTTGACCGGGTTGAGGTCCGCCGGGGTCAACTGGCGCAGCGAGATGCCGGCGAACTTGCCCAGCATCGAGAAGGACAGGATGGTCATGGCGAACCCCATGGCGAAGCGCGGCTGGAGCATGGGCCGGAACAACTGCGCGACCAGCCTGGGCAGGCCGCGGGCCTGCTTCTTTTGGGCCTCGCGGGCGGCGGGCAGCGCGTAGAGAATGCGGGTGAGCAGTTGCGGAGGCAGCTCCACCTCGGCCACGCGCTCCACGAACGCGAGCGCGGCCGCGGCGTCGCGCGCTCGTTCGGCGCAGGCCGCGCAAGCCGCCAGGTGCCGCTCCACCCCGGCCTTCTGACCGGCCGGCAGCGTGCCGTCCACGTAGTCACACAGCAGGGTTTCCAGGTCCGTGCAGTTCATGCCAGAACTCCCTGCCGGCGCAGAATCCGCGCCAGCTCGGCGCGGCCCCGGTTCAGCCGCGACTTCACCGTTCCCTCGGGCACCTTGAGAACCTGCGCGATCTCGCGGTACTCCATCTCCTCCAGGTCACGCAAAATCAGGGTTTCGCGCAACTCCGGCGACAGCCGGCTCAAGGCTCCTTGCAGCGCCTCGCTGGCCTCGCGGCCCGCCAGCATCCCGTCGGTGCGGCCCGCCATCGCGTGACGTTCCTCCAGCACGTCAAGCTGGCCTTCGATGGAGTCGGTGGCGCGCTCCTGGCGTGTCCGCCGGTAGTGGTCA
>CAZIRH010000179.1:0-9125 GCA_964541065.1 uncultured Solibacteraceae bacterium | reverse complement strand
GATGCCGCCGGGCGTCACTTTGCGCACCCGGCGACCTTCCTCTTCCGCCACGTAAAGGTTCCCCGCAGTGTCCACCGCCGCGCCAGTCGGGCCTTTCAGTTGCGCCTGGGTGGCGGGAAGGTTGTCGCCGTTGTAGCCGGCCACCCCGGTGCCCGCGACCGTGCTGATGATTCCCTCGGAGGATACCTTGCGCACGCGGTGGTTGTCGCTGTCGGCTATGTAAAGGTTCCCGGCGGCGTCGGAGGCGAGGCCCACCGGGTTGAACAGTTGCCCCTGCGTGGCCGGCCCGCCGTCGCCGAGAACCACACCGACTCCCGCAACCGTGCTGATCCGATAAGAAGATGCCCCGGGCTGGCCCACGCACAGCCAGGAGCACGCCGTCATAATTGCTGCGATCCGCAGCGCCCGTTTCATCGTTCACCTCCTGGATAGTAGGGGGATAGTACCACAAGCGGGATGTTGCGTCAAGCACAAGTACGTCGCTGTTCCCGCGTGGCTGTTCTCGCCCCCTTTAGGACCCCGTCGAAGAGTAGTTCCGCACCCCGCGGTGCCACACCAGCAGCGCGGCGGCGAAAAACACCGCGGTGACCAGCGGCAGCAGCCAGGCGTAGAGGCGGTAGACTTCCTTGCCCAGCAGGGCCGCGGTGGGGTAGAAGCTGGCGAAGCCGAAGGGCACCACCCAGCTCAGCAGGAACCGGATGAAACCGCCGTAGATGTCCATGGGATAGCGCCCGAAGGCCAGCATGTTGTAGACCGGCGGGATCACCCCCACCCGGTCCTCCATCCAGAAGGACACGCAGGTCAGCATCAGGAAGACCGCCAGATAGATGGCGCAGCCGCACAGCGTGGCCAAGGCCAGGAACGCCCACTCGGCTGGGCCCAGCGGCAGGCGGAGCTGCCGGGCGCAGCTCACGACGATCACCAACCCCAGCAGGGTGTCGCCCAGCGACTCCAGCCGGAACTTCTCGAACAGGATCTGGAACAGCGAGTTGAGGGGCCGCA
This sequence comes from uncultured Solibacteraceae bacterium, assembly GCA_964541065.1. GTDB lineage: Bacteria > Acidobacteriota > Terriglobia > Bryobacterales > Bryobacteraceae > VFZS01. The sequence continues at coordinate 8,123 of CAZIRH010000179.1, read as the reverse complement.
ACAGCACCTGGTCGAACTTGCCCATGATGAGGTAGGTCTCGCTGAAGTAGTACAGGTTCAGGCTCAGCATGTTGAACAGCGACAGGGGCAGCAGCGAGAAACCATAGAGGAACAGAATCTGGGTGAAGCTCCAGCCGGCGACGGCGGGCACGCGCCGGAAGATCAGGAACACCACGGCCACGCCGAAGGCCGTCGTCAGGGTCGTGGCCAGCACAGAGATGAAGAAGTCCAGGCGGTAGGCCAGCCGCACCTTGGAGTACTGGATGAAGTACCGGCCCAGCAACGAGAGGTAGCGGCGCATTCACCCTCCGTGGATGGCGAGCTTGCGACTCATGGCCCGCCAGAACCAGGCCCCGAAGGCGAGCAGCAGCGCGATCCAGCCGGCTTCCAGCGCCAGGCAGCGCGCGGTCGCGGGCCAGGAGAGCTTGCCCAGGTAGATCATCATGGGCGTGTAGCCGATGTGCTCGAAGGGCAGCCAGCCCGACAGTTCGCGCAGCGGGCCGGGAAACAGCGTGATGGGCACCAGCAGGCCGCTCAGCAGGTCCTGCATCCAGAACTTGGCGCGCAGCAAACCCAGAATCGAGGTCATGCGCACGGCGCAGCTTCCTGCGATGAAATTGAGCGCGGCTACCAGCAGCACGCTGCCGGCCAGGGCCACCACGAACACTGCCAGGTGGGCCGGGCTGGCCGGCGGCCGCACCGGGAAGACCACCGCCAGCACGGCCGCGGTGGGTGAGCTCAGCAGCAGCAGCCGGAACGCCGACTCGCCGGCAGCCCGCGCGATGAGGCTTCCCTGAAGGCTCACCGGCTTGAGCAGCGCCATGGTGATCTTGCCTTCGAGCACCTCCTCGGCCATTTCCCGGTCGATGTTGTTGAAGTACAACGAGCGGATCATCCAGCCCACCGTCACATAGGTGACCAAGTCACAGAAGCCGAAGCCCGCGAAGCCAGGGTCGATCTGGTAGATGGCGCGCCAGATGAAGTAATAGACTGTCACGTTAATGAAGTAAGTGATGACGCCGGTGTAGTAACGCAGCCGGAACGCCAGCATGTTCAGGAAGCCGATGCGGGCGAACTCCCAGGCTACGGTGGTGTTTCGCATGCCTACTTGCCTGTGGGGTGGCTCCCCTGAGCCGCCGCCGGCCCCCTGGCCGGCGTTTTCGGGCCTCGGGAGAGCCGACCAGGGGGTCGGCTCGCAGGCCAGGGGCCTGCCCCACTCAGTCCCTGCTGCAATTGACGCCCTCCCGGAGCAGGTTGCCCGTGTAGATCTCCTTGACCACTTCCTCGATGGACTGCTCCTCGATGGAGATATCGAGCACCTCGACGGCGTTGATGACCTGGCGGATGATGTCGGCGCTGGAGCGCGCCTGGTGGTCGAAGGCCAGCCGGTAGGTCAGCTCGCCGAGCTTCTCGCGCCGTGTGCCGGGAACCTCGAGCCGCTCGAAGCGCTGGGCCTGCTCGCGGTCCTTGAGGTCGAACTTGACGGTGGTCTCGCGCCAGAGCTGCCGGATCAGGTCGGCCAGGGGTCCGTCGTAGAGCAGGCGGCCGTGGTCGATGATCATCAGGCGCTGGCAGAGCTGCTCGATGTCGGAGAGATCGTGGGTGGTCAGCAGCACCGTGGTGCCGAAGTCGCGGTTGATCTGGCGGAGGAACACGCGAATGTTGTCCTTGGCCACGATGTCCAGGCCGATGGTGGGTTCGTCGAGGAACACGAGCGGCGGGTTGTGCAGCAGGGCTGCGGCCAGGTCGCAGCGCATGCGCTCGCCCAGGCTCAACTTGCGCACGGGCGTGCGCAGGTAGCGGCCCAGCTCGAGGATCTGGTCGAAGGCGCGCATGCGCGCCGCATAGTCGGCGTCCGGGACGCCGTAAATGCCCTGGAGCAGCCGGAAGGACTCGCTGACCGCGATGTCCCACCACAACTGCGTGCGCTGGCCGAAGACCGCGCCGATGGTGCGAGTGTAGCGGGCGCGCTCGCGGAAGGGGACGAAGCCGTTGGCGCGCACCGTCCCGGAAGTGGGCACCAGGATGCCGGTCAGCATTTTGATGGTGGTGGACTTGCCCGCTCCGTTGGGCCCGATGTAGCCCACCATCTCGCCCGGCGCGATGCGGAAGGAGATTCCGTCCACGGCCCGCACCGTCCGGTAGTCGCGGACCACCAGGTTCTGGAGCGCGCCCCACAGCCCTTCCCGCCGCTCGAAGGTCCGGAAGTGTTTGGCCAGGCTCTCGACTTCGACGGTCCCGCGCATGGCGAGTTCAGTTCAGGAACAAGAGGCGGTAGAGCGTGTCGCGCTGCCGGGGTAGGAAGCCGGCGTCGCGGATGATGCGCCGCAGCTCCTCCTCGGTGGCGCGGTTGGCCACCCCGGTGGCGCGCACCACGTTCTCCTCGATCATGATGCTGCCCACGTCGTTGGCGCCGAAGCGCAGCGCGACCTGGCAGATCTTCAGGCCCTGCGTCACCCAGGAAGCCTGGAGGTGGTCGATGTTGTCCAGATACAGGCGCGAGACGGCCAGGGTCTTCAGGTAGTCCACCGCGGTGACCTCCTCGGTGAGGGTGCGCCCCAGCGCGGTGTGGCGGTGCTGGAAGGTCCAGGGGATGAAGGCGGTGAAGCCCCCGGTTTCCTCCTGGAGGCGCCGGAGGGCCTCCAGGTGATGGAGGCGCTGTTCGAGCGTTTCTCCGCAGCCGAACATCATGGTGGCGGTGGTGCGCAGGCCGAGCCGGTGAGCGACGCGGTGCACTTCGAGCCACTGGGCGGTCGAGCACTTCAGGCGGCTGATGCGCCGCCGGACCTCGTCGTCGAGGATTTCGGCTCCACCGCCGGGGATGGAGTCCAGGCCGGCGTCCCGCAGCCGCGTGATGGCGTCGCGCAGCGAGAGGCCGCTCACCTGGGCGATGTTCAGGATCTCCGGCGAGGAGAAGCAGTGCAGGTGGATGCCAAAGCGCTGCTTGATGGACCGCAACAGGTCTTCGTACCAGTCGATCTTGAGATCCGGGTGCAGGCCGCCCTGCATCAGGATGCCGGTGCCGCCCAGCGCGAGGGTCTCCTGGATCTTGGCGTAGAGCGCATCGCGGTCGAGCACGTAGGCCTCCGGATGTCCGGGCGGGCGCCAGAAGGCGCAGAAGGTGCAGGCGTCGGTGCAGACGTTGGTGTAGTTGATGTTGCGGTCGATGACGTAGGTGACGACGCCCTCGGGGTGGAGCCGCTGGCGCACGGCGTCAGCAGCCCTGCCGGTAGCGATGAGGTCGGGGCTGCGCAGCAGGTCCAGCGCCTCCTCACGCGTGAGCATGGGCCTCCAGTTCGCGGGCGTAGTCGAGGAACAGCCGCAGCCCTGCGTACTCCCGCTCGCCGTGCACGTGGATGATGTTGCGGGTGAGGTACTCGCGCGCCAGGCCCTCCGGCAGGCCGCGCCGCGGGGCCTCCAGCCGCACGATGTCGTCCACGTGCTCGCAGCCGAAGCGGCACGAGCCAAGGAAGGCGGGGGCCAGGCCGGCAGGCTGAAGGCCGGCCCCACAGGCCCACACGGCGAAGACCATGGGCAGCCCGGTCATGGCGGTCCATTCCTCGCCCAGATCGAGCACCTGATAGGGCAGCGGCACCAGGTGGAGACGCAGGGCGGGGTCGCCGATCAGCACGGCGGCGTCAGCGTCGTGAAGCATGGCCGGCAGCTCCGGCGGCCGAGGGCGGAGCTTGGGCCAGGCGCCGTAGCGCCGCCCGAGCACTACTTGCGCCAGGACGACGGAGGTGCGCGAGCTGGTGTCGGCCGCCAGGGTGCGGATGCTCCGCGGCTGGACCTTCGAGACCAGCAGGATGCTGCGCACCACGCCGCAGGAGGCCACACCCGCGCCCGGAATCAACTCCAGCGGCTGCCGCGCCAGCTCGATGGAGGGCACCAGGCCGATCTCCGCCGCGCCGCCGGCGAGCCGCTCGGCGCACTCCGAGGGCACCGAGAACTGGAGCTCGAACAGCTCGCGCTCGGCCCCGTGGAGCATCCCCCAGACCAGTGGCACCGAGTTCAGGTAGCTGACCGCGCAGACGCGCAACCGCAACCGCGCCGGTGCTTCGGGGTTCAACGTCTCAGTCTAGCACGCCAGGGTTGGTACACTGGAATTTGGAGTCGCAACCGGCAACCATGGGAAACGTCATGCAATCCGCGAGAATCGCCGCATGTGTGTGTACCGCTGTTTTTCTCTCTCTGCTCGATGCGCAGGTCGCATTGAGTCCGAATCCCTCCCGCGTGCTCGGCCAGGATTGGCTGGTGCCTAAATCGGCCGCACCCAACCTCGTCGAGGGCCGGGAATTAAGCAGCCCGTCCGCGGTGGCGATTGACGTCCGGGCCAACCCACCCATCCTCTACGTGAGCGATATGGGGAACAACCGCGTGCTGGCCTGGCGGGACGCCTCCACGGCCAGGGAGGGAGTCTACGCCGATCTGGTGATCGGCCAGCGCGACAAGTACTCGACCTCCACCTGGGGCCCCGGCACCGGTTTCACCAGCGGGCTGACGGCGCCCACGGGGCTGGCGGTGGACGCGCAGGGGAACCTCTACGTCGTGGACACCGGCAACAACCGCATCTTGCGCTTCCCCAAACCGTTCGAGCAGCCGTCGGGGGAGGTGCAGGTTCCCGACTTGGTGATCGGGCAAACCAGCCTGAACACGAACGCTCCCAACGCGGGCGACAAGATCCCTTCCGCCAGCACCATCGCCGTCAACACGGGAAGTAAGGTCTACCGCGCCGCGCTGGCCTTTGACGGCCAGGGCAACCTCTATTTCACCGACGCCGCCAACCACCGCGTTCTGCGGTATCCCGCCCGTTCGCTAGGCACCGGTGCCGCGCACGGTCCTGGCGCAGACAGGGTCCTGGGCCAGACGGGTTCCGAGACCGCCGTGGCCCTGCCGACGAGGACCTCTGTGCAGGATCCAGCCTTCAAGAACGGGCTGAACACCCCAGCCGGCCTGGCGGTGAGCCAGACGCACGTGATCGTCTCCGACGGCTTGAACCGAGTGCTGATTTACCCGCTCTCGGGACTCTACACCGGCGAGGCGGCCTCCCGGGTCCTGGGGGTTGCGGGAGCGACGACCCCTGCCGGCGTCAACGACACGACCTTCTATGGCCCGGAAGGGGTGGCGGTGGTTGGCGACAACCTGGCCGTCGTCGATTCCGGCAACAGCCGCATCTTGATCTTCGACCCAGTGGACCAGTGGCCAGTTGAGACCACGCAGTTCTCCCCGCAAGCCAAAGGGGTTGTCGGCCAGCTAGACATGTACAGCCGCAAGACGGTCGCCGGCCAAAGGGGCCTGTTTGGTCCCGTGCACGGCCTCTTTGTGGGGAACGAACTTTACGTGGCGGACTCGGGGAACCACCGGGTGGCCGTGTTTCCCCAGCAGCTTTCTTCGTCGCCCAGATTCATCATCGGCGCGCCCGCCTTGCGCGTGGTGGGCCAGTTGAGCCCGGATCTCAGCAGCGTCAACCTCATCGAGGGCAGAGAGCTGTACTTGGGCGGGCGAGGCGGGGTGGCCATCGACACCGGGAGCGACCCGCCGCACCTCTACATCGCCGACACCTTCAACAACCGCATCCTGGGTTACCGCGATGCCCGCAGAATCCGCACCGGAGGCACAGCGGACTTGGTGATCGGTCAGCCCGACCTGTTCCGCTCGGGCATCAACTACCCCTTCGGCCTTCCCGATAACCTCGACAACCGGAACGAGAGCGGTCTGTTCTGGCCCACCGGCTTGGCCGTGGACACCAACGGGGATCTGTTCGTGGCCGACACCGGCAACGCGCGGGTGCTGCGGTTCCCTCAGCCCTTCAACCAATCCGGCCTCCAGCGTGCCAACCTGGTTTTGGGCCAGGCGAGCTTTACGGCCAAGCTTACCGACGTCACCTCAAGAAACATGGGTGCCCCCTACGCGGTGGTGCTGACCGGCGCCGGGCACTTGGTAGTCTCCGACCCGGGGCACAATCGCGTGTTGCTGTTCAGACGCCCGCAGGGCGGAGACTTCTCGAACGGCATGGCGGCCTCCGCGAAAGTCGGGCAGCCGGATTTCAGCTCCACGCTGGTTTCCGGTGGGACGCCGGTCCCCACCAACCGCCTAAAGACCCCGGCGGGCGCGGCCCTGGACAGCTCCGACCGTCTCTACCTCTGCGATACAGGCAACAACCGCGTGCTCATTTTCGCCAACATCCCCGGGCTGCAACCCACCGACGATCCCGCCGCAGTGGTCACCCTGACAGGGCTGCGCGGCCCGCAAGGCATCTTTGTGAGCCAGTCTACTGGCGAGATCTGGGTAGCGGACACGGGAAACGACTACGCGCGGCGTTTCCCGCACTTCGACCTGCTCCCGACCAGGGACTACAAGCCGGAGTATTCGATCCCCAGCCCCGCCCCGCTAACCGTGACTTTGGACGGGTTGGGGAACCTGGCGGTGGCCGACTCCACCAACCGGGTGGCTGTCTACTATCCAGCTATGGCGCCCGTGAATGCCGCCAACTTCGTCTCAGCCGCGGTCAGGCCGCTCTCCCCGGGCATCATCGCCTCGGCGTTTCCTGCTTCGGGCGCCAAGTTCGGCCCGGAGACCAAGTCCTTCAACGAGCTGCCCAACCCGGTCCCCTTGCCCCGCACCTTGGGCGATGTCCAGCTCCTGTTCAACGATGAGCCCGCTCCCCTGTACTTCGTCTCGCCCGGCCAGATCAACTTCCTGGTGCCTATGAAGGCGCCGAGCTCGGGGCTCGCCGATCTGCTGGTGATCCGCGCGTCCACGGGCCAGATTCTGGCCAGCGGCCTTATGCAGATGGGAGCGGCCTCGCCGGCCCTGTTCACGGCGACTCAGGCCGGCAGCGGGCAGGTGGCGGCCTTGAACCAGGACAACTCGGTCAACACCACGGGCAGCCCGGCGGCCCGCGGCGAGGTCATCCAACTGTTCGGCACCGGCCAGGGCTTTGTCGAGGGGGCGCCTGCGGACGGCGACGTGGCTTCCGGACTCACGCCTACCTCCGAGAAGCCGCGGGTATGGATCGAGCCGGACTACGTGCCCGACGACTACGTGCAATACTCCGGCCTGGCCCCCAGCCTGATCGGGGTCTGGCAGATCAACGTGAAGATCCCGGACCGCACGGCCCCGGGCAGCCGCATCCTCTTCGTGCAGATCAAGAGCTACAACAGCTCGCCGCCGCAGACGCGGATCGCGGTGAAATAGGCCTCACCGGATCCGCACTCTGACCTCGTTGCTGCGCTGCCCGCCGATGACCAGGGCGAGCGGCTGCGCGCCCGAAGGAACGCCCTGGGGGATGCGGGCGTTGACCTGGTAGAGGCCCAGCCACCCCGGCGCCAGGCCGCTGTAAGTGATTTCCGGGGCGCGGATGGACCCGATGAAGACCTGGGGTGTGAGGTCCGTCTGCTGGAAGCCGGAGGCTGGGTGGACCGGGCCCAGGCCGGTGGCGTAGATCTCGACGAAGCCGCCAACCACCCGCACAGCTCCCAGATTGGTGGCTGGATCGACGAAGATGCCGGGCGAGACGGCCGCGACCGGCACCCGAACCGTGGCCGAGGCGCCGATCAGTGTGGTGATCACTACATCCGCTGTCCCCTCGGGAAGATCGGAGGGCGCCAGCAAGTTGATCTGCCCCTCGCTCGCGTAGAGCAGGGAGGCGGGTTTCCCGTTGAGGGTGACCGTGGCGCCGCCCAGCGTCTCCGGCCAGGGGAAACGGGCCGCGGCCGCTTTTCCAGCGGAGAGATTCACGCCGAAGATCGAGGCCAGCGAGCCCGGGGAAAGCCCGGGCCGGTAGGAGGCGGCGTTCACGACGCTCTCCGCCACCAGGTACGGCCGGCCCAGCGCCGAGACCGTGACGGCTACCGGGGGCGGCGCGCCCTCCAGCGTCGCCGTCAACTGGTTCAGTGGGCCGGCGCCTGGGGTCCAGCGGAAGCTGACCACGCCGTCCTCGCCCGTCACGGAAGAGGCTGGAGTGGCCGTGCCGCCGGGCGATACCGAGGCGCGGACACGCAGTCCCGGATAGGGCAAGTCGTTCTGATCCAGGACCGCCACCACCACCGGCGCAGGCAAGGGGACACCCGCCGTGGCTGCCTGCTTGTCCCCGGAGATCACGGCGAGCGTCAACTCCGCCG
>CAZIRH010000178.1:0-9149 GCA_964541065.1 uncultured Solibacteraceae bacterium | reverse complement strand
GGCGGCCTTCTCAACACCCCTACACCGTATCGGACCCGAAGTGGATGGACGCTCGTTCTCTCGCCCCCCGAAAAAATATTCTTCCTCCTGAATGTTTTTTGCAACCACCTTTGGTTTCTTAGTGTTCCAACGCTCCCCCCCCTCCCCCAGTGTCTGAATTGCAGGCGCATAGGGCATCCCTCTTGCATCAGGCGACAGATGTATGTTAGATTTCAGGTTGCTTAATGACCCTATGCAGGAGGACACAGCAAATGGTCCTGATTAGAGCCGTGATTGGGGTGTTCGTGTTGGCGGCACTTGGACTGGCGGGGATTCTGCCAGGCCCGGTTCCAACTGATCTCACGATCCTTCACGACTCAGTGCTCTGGGCGTGGGCTTCGCCTTGCGACGGAGGGTGCAGCATGCCTCTGCCCACCTATCAGGTGGGCTGGCGATACGCCACGGATCCGGAATGGGCGTCTCGGCCGCTTTGGTCGGACTTCTTGCGACCAGACGGCTCGGTGCGGTGCGCCTCTCCGTACTTCGACCCGAACTATACCCATTGCGACCTGGGAGACGCCCAGGCGGGGTACGTCACCAGCCACCCCACGGGCTTTGTTTTCGAAAGCTGGTTCGTCAGCGGCGGGGGCGCGGTCATCCCGGAGCCCTCAGGGTGGTGGCTGGCCGGCGGCGGGCTGCTCGGTCTCCTGATCCGGAAGCGAAGGCGAGACTGACCCCCGATTCGTTAGAACATTGACATCCGCGCGGCGCCGGAAGCGCGGCGGCTACTTCTTCTCTTCCGCGGGCTTGGCCCGGGGGCTCGAAAGTCGGCGACAGGGTCTGGCCGCCTTGGTTCCACTGGCCGGTGATCTCGGTACTACTAACCACCAAAATCGTCGCGGCCGGCGAACATTCTGTGGGGCGAGCGCCCACGCCCGCGCACCGGCCCCCAGGCCGGTGCCTGGCCGACCTGGGGGTCGGCCTGCGGCTCTGGGGAGCCGCCCCAGTGGTATGGTTGCGGCGGCAGCCGCTGTGGATCAGCGAGTAGTTGAGGCATGGCTCGTAGTCCAGGGTGACCAGCATGGCGGCGCGCCCCTGCCGGGCTGGCGCTGTCCCCTCCAGCATCCCACGGCACAGGTCCCGGTCGCATGCGGAGCCGCGGCCGCGGGCCAGGCGCGGGTGCCGCCGAAGGGATGCTTCTTTGGGGTGCCCTGCGGCAGTTCTCGCCTGGCCTAGCGAGGGCTGGTTCCCGCCAGCGAGGCATAGACAGCACGCTCGAATTCCTCGAAAATGGCTCTCGGCGCGTCATCGAGACCCGGGAGCACCTGCATCATGAGCACGGCGCAGGTCGCTCGGGCCGGGTCAATCCAGAAGTAGGTGTTGAAGATTCCCAGCCACGCCAGGCTTCCGGCAGCGCGGCCCCGCTCGACGGGCTTGGTGTTGATGGCGAAGCCCAGACCGAACTTGTCCAGCGAGCCCGGGATCGGAATCCGGTCCTTGGCGAACTGGGGCACCAGGCTCCGGAGGGGCGCGAGCGTCAGGTCGCCGATCTGGTTCTGCCCCATCCAGGCCACCGTCTGGGACTGGAGAATCCGCGTGGCCCCCAGTTGACCACCCCCGAGCAGCATGCGGGCAAACTTCAGGTAGTCTGCCGCCGTGGAGTGAAGTCCCCCGCCACCGCTGAAAAACTCGACCGGTTTCACCGGCTGGGGCGGCATCTCCGCCAGGCGGCCATCTTCCTTGCGCTGGTGAACGGTCACCAGGCGCGGTTCCTTGCCGGGAGGAAAATCGAAAAACGTGTCCGCCATGCCGAGAGGCGCGAAGATGTGCCGGCGGCAGTACTCCTCCAGCGATTGGCCGCTGACCGTCTCCACCAGCCTCCCCAGCCAGTCCGTACTGATCCCGTACTCCCACCTGGAACCGGGATCAAACAGAATCGGCGCCTTCAAGGCAGCGACGTTTCGCGTGAACATGCTGGGAACCGCGCCCGTGGCCACGTAGTCCCGGAGTTCCGGGCTGAAAAACTCATAGCCGAAACCCGAAGTGTGCGTGAGCAGGTGGCGCACGGTGATGGGGCTTTTCGGCGGCCTAAGTGTGGCCTTGCCGGTCTTGGCGTCGAGAGCTTCGAGAACCCGGACCCGGGAAAGGTCCGGCACATAAGTGCCGGCGGGCTCATCCAGTTTCACCTGTCCGCGTTCGACCAACTGCATGACGGCCACCGAAGTGATGGGCTTGGTCATAGAGGCGATGCGGAAGATGGAGTCAGGCGTCATCGGAACGCCGCCACGGACATCTCGCTTTCCGAATGCGCCTTGGTAGATGACCCCGTCAGCGGTCGCGACCATCGCCACGATTCCGGGTACCCTGTTCTGCTCGACCGCCGCTCGGAGAACAGTGTCGATCTGGGATGTGTCAGGCCGTGCCGGTTTGCGGGCGCAACCTGTGATCGAGATTGCGCCAACCAGCGACGCGGCCGTGAAGAACCAACTTCGGCTCAGTGCTCCTGTGCGCCCTCTTGGCCAGCTCATTCGTACCTCCCGAAGGACCAAGTGTACTCTACCGTGCGGAATTACTGCCCGGCCGGAGGGAGGACCGCCCTACCACTCGGCCACGGAGCCGTCGGGGTGGAAGACGCGGGCCATGGGGCGGGTGCCGCCAAACGGGTACTGCTTCAGGGCCTCTTCGGTGAGGTCGAAACCCAGGCCGGGCTTCTCGGGCAGGGGGAAGCGCCCGCTGACCATGCGCATGGCGGGGAAGCCGAGCCACTCCTCCCAGACCTTCTCCGTGGGGCCGGGCGCGACGCCGCTGCACACTTCCTGGACCAGGAAGTTGGGCATGGCGGCGTCCACGTGCAGGGTGGCGAGGCCGCCGATGGGTCCCTCGCAGGCGTGCGGCGCCATGGAGATGCCGGAGGCCTCGGCCATGGCCCCGACCTTCCACAGCGCGGTGATGCCGCCCACGTGGTTGATGTCGGGCTGGAGGATGTCGGCCACGCCCAACTCGATCAGCTCGCGGCAACCGTAGGAGGCCACCAGCCGCTCGCCGGTGGCGATGGGGGTGGTGGAGCGGCGGGTGATCCGAGCCATGGCCTTGACGTTCTCCGGCGGGCAGGGCTCCTCGATGAACAACAGGTTGAGCGGCTCGACCTCCTTGATGATGATGGAAGCCACCGTGGGGCTGGTCTTGGCGTGGAAATCGACGGCGATGTCGATCTCCGGGCCGAGGTGGGTGCGCAGGATCTCGAGGCCTTGGATGGCGCGGCGGATCTTGGCGTGGCCTTCGACCCATTCGTAGTAGCCGGGGATGCCGCTCTTGAAGCAGGTGACGCCCAGGCTTTCGGCGGTCTCGCGGAGCTTGCGCAACTGCTCGGGGCTCGAGGCGCGCGCGTGGTAGTACCCGCGCACGCCGCGCGGATCCAGGGGTCCGCCGAGCAGCTTGTAGACCGGCACGCCGAGCAGCTTGCCGCGAATGTCCCACAGCGCCTGGTCGATCCCGGAGATGGCGGAACCCATCACCGGCCCGGCGCGGTAAAAGCTGTGCACGTACATGGACTGCCAGTGATGCTCGACCAGCATGGGGTCGGCGCCGATAAGAAACTCGCGGAAGTCCTCGACGCAAGCCATCACCGCGCCGGCTTTGCCCTCGAGCGTGGCCTCGCCCCAACCCACCACGCCGGCGTCGGTTTCCAGCTTGACGAAGACATAGGGGCGGTCCGAGGTCGGCGTCAAGGAGACGCCGAAGACCTTCATCCCGGTGATGCGGGCCTTCGAGCCGACGGCGCGGAAGGCCTCCGCGCCCACCGGCGACAGGCTGAAGGCCTGACCCACGGCTGCGGCGCCCAGGAACTCGCGGCGTCTCATGGGGCACGCTCCCGGTACTTCTCGAGAGCTTCTTCGTTGACGGTCACGCCGAGGCCCGGCCCCGTAGGCAGCTCGGCGTAGCCGTCGCGCGCGGTCTCGGTCCAGTTGGAGCACAGCTCGGCGCGCATGCGGCGGTCCTCTTCGGCTTCGGGCAGGGGAATCTGCTGGATGAAGAAGTTGGGGAGGCTGGCGGCAAGCTGGAGCGCCGCGGCGGTCGCGACCGGACCGCCATCGTGATACGGCGCCACGGCCACGTAGTACGTCTCGGCGAGGGCGGCCATCTTGCGGATCTGGGTGATGCCGTTGCGGGCGATGCAGGGCCGCAGCACGTCGATGGCATCCTCGCGCAGCAGGTCCTGAAAGGTGGCGGCTTGGTGGACCTCCCGGCCGAAGCCGAGCGGGGTGACGTTCTCGGCGGCCAGCTTGCGTACGGCGGCAAGGTTCGAAAGGGGGCAAGGCTCATCGAACCAGAGCAGATGGAAGCGTTCGAGGGCTTTCGAGAGGCTGGCGGCGTCGCCCGGGGTGAGGCGACCGGCGCCATCCAGCACGAGGTCGGTTTCCTCGCCGCCGGCCGCGCGCAGCGCTTCCAGCCGCCGCTTCACGGCCTGGACGAAGGCCTGCCCCTGATTGCGGGCGCGGACGGGCGGCAGCGGCACCAGGAACGCGAGGTAACCGGCCTGGCGGGCGCGGCGCATGGAGGCGGCCAGGGCTTCATCCGAGTCCCCGGCCAACGCCGTCATGGCGCGGACCTTGTGGCGGGTCGGCCCGCCGAGCACCTGGTAGACGGGCGCGCGGGCCAGCCGCCCCGCGATATCGAGCAGGGCGATGTTCACCGCGGCCTGAAGTTCGGGCATCCGCGCCAGCCGCTGCCGGACGACCTCATAGGCGGTTTCGGGCTGGCCCACAACCAGGCGGCGCGCCTCGGCCACTTCGGCGGGCGCAGTGCTAGCGCACTCGCCGTAGCCGCGCAAGCCGGAATCGGTTGCCAGCCGGAGCAGGGTATAGCGCCGGCCGCCGGCGGGCTCGCGTAACGGCCAGGCGCGCAGGTCTCGGATCACGGGAGTGGGCGGGCCGCGGGCTTACGCCCTGGGCGGCTTGGGGACCACCTTCCAGTTCTTCTCGTCGAAGTAGAGGATCCGGCCCTGGCGGTAGCTCATGACCGCCATGGAGATGAGCACCTGGGCGCGAGCCGCCGTCTCCACGTCGAGCGTCGGCTTCTGGCGGCTGCGCACGCTGGCCAGGAAGTTGTCCACGTGGGTGATCATGGGCTCCTTCTTATCGACCGGGATCTTGACCTCTTCGGCGCCGAACTTGGCCTTGTAGGCGTCGTCGATGACGCGGCGCTCGGGGCGCAGGAGGATGTTCTCGGTGCGGCCCTCGAACTGGCCGTGCTCGACCATGATGATGCTGCCCAGATGGCCGCGTATCAGCCCGGGAATGTGCTGCGAGTTGGCCATCGAGGAGCTGAGCACCATGGAGTGGCCCTTCTTGTACTCGGCGATGAGGTGGAAAGTGTCGGGAACTTCCCGTTCGTCCTTGAACACGTAGTTGCCGCCGCCGGCCATGACCTTGTAGGGGAACTGCGGCTCGCTCCAGCAGATGTTGAGCGGGGCCGCCACGTGGAAGAACAGGTCGGTGGCCGTGCCGCCGGAGTAATCCCAGTACTTGCGGAAGCGGAAGAAGCGGTCTGCGTCCCAGGCGCGCTTGGCGGCCGGCCCGAGCCACATCTTCCAGTCGATGTAGTTGGCGCCGGTCTTGTCGGGCCCGGCGTCGGGGTCGATCTTCCAGTTCCACTCGCCTTCGCGGGAGTTGCGGTGGTAGGAGCCCTGGCTCATGAGCATCTCGCCGATGGCGCCGTCGGCGATGGCCTTCTTGGCCTTCCACCACTGGTCGGCGGAGGTGGTTTGAGAACCGACCTGTAGCACGCGCCCGTTCTGCTTGACCTTCTCGACCAGCGCGCGCGCCTCGGCGACGGTGTGGCACATGGGCTTCTCGAGGTAGACATCCTTGCCGGCGTCCATGGCCTCCAGCGCCATCTTGGCGTGCCAGTGGTCGGGGGTTGCGATGAGGACTGCGTCCACGTCCTTGCGGGCCAGGACCTCGCGGTAGTCCAGGTACCCGTCGCACTTGTGGAACTCCTTGTTCTGGTCCACGCGCTTCTGGTACACGTCGCAGACGGCCACGATCTGGCAGGGGTTCTGTTCCTTGCCGATCCTGGCGAACACGCGGGCCACGGAAGTGCCGCGGCCGCCCACGCCGAGGACACCCACATTGATGCGGTCGTTGGCGCCGATGACCCGGCCGGTCGCGGGCTTCTGCGCTGTGGCTGCCAGCGCCTGGGCAGTCAAGCCAAAGGCCGCGCCGACGCCGGCGGCGCCCTTCATGAAGTCTCTGCGATTGTAAGCGGTTTCTGACATCGGTTCCTCTCTCTTTGATCTATTGTACGCCCTTGGTGACGTCCAGCCGCAGCGGGAGCCGCACCCGGAGATTCCGCCCCGGCGCCACGTGGAGGTTGGTGATCTCGAGCGCTAGCTCGATCTGCTGGCGACCCGCTGGGACATCTTTGCCGATCCGCACGGGCACGCCGGCAATCTTCTCCTCCCTTATCTCGCCGCCCGAAACCGTGAGCCACGTGGGTGCCTCGAGCACGCGGAAGCGGAAGGGGACGGCCGAGACATTGCGCAGACGGATGAGCACGCCGGGCAGACCCGGCCGCCAGGTCAGCTCGGGGTTTTCCACTTTCACGGCGCCCATCCACAGGCCGCGCAAGTGCTCCTCGGTGCCCCAGACTTCGCCGCCCATCCAAGCGACCGTGCGGCGGGCGATCAGGGCTTCCTTGATGCCGGCCGCGTCGGCGGTGCGCGTAAACACCAGGGTGACGGGGCTGCGGCGGCCCGTCACCAGTCCGTGCACGTCGCTGTTGGCGAGGATGGTGAGCTTCTTCTCCTCGATCCACGGGTAGGCTTCGGGGTAGAAGGTGGCGCCGTTGACCAGCTCCATGCCATCGACCAGCTTGGCGTCGTAGGCCGAAGCGATCAGCGGGAACCACTCGGGCGTCTGCTTCCAGCCCGGGTGGTTCCAGAAGAGAAAGGCCCCTTGCTGGCGGGCCAGCTTCAGGACCTCGAGTAGTTCGTTACTGCGAAGGGCGTTAGGGTCGGTGACGAACAGGGCGTTGAAGTGGATGTCGCCCCGGTTCACCTCGATACCCGGAATCAGGATGATGCCCATCCGCTCGGCGGCCATGCGGGCCAGCTCGTAGGGGCGGGTCAGGTCGATCTTCACGTCCCCCTGGCGGGGGTTATAGGTGCCATGGTCGGTGATGGAGATGGCATCCAGGCCGTCGCGGAAGGCCTCGGTGATCCGGACGGTGGGCCACACCTCGCCATCCGAGAAGACCGTGTGCATGTGAAAGTCGCACTTCAGGGTCCTGTAGCCCGGCAGGTCGGGCACGGGGAGTGGATCGCGGACCTGCGGCGCGGCCACCGCCGCGCAGAGCAGGATCGCCAGCCAGCAAAGTCCGAGTTTCCTCACGGGGCACCTCACAGGCAAACTGTGATGGTAGCACTCTCTGAGCGGCTCGATGTGATTGCCGAAACGCGGCAGGCGGCGGCTGGCGTCCCGAAACGCCTACCGAGTCCGGGCCGCCGCCGGCGCCACGCTCAGCGCCCTGTCGAGGGAGACGGCGCCGGCGCCTCTCACCATCAGCAGCAAGGCCATAGCGATCACGAGCAGGTGATACTCGTAGCCTTCACCCTTCTGTGCTCCGGACCAGTTCATGAAAAAACCGAACGGAAGATGGACCATGGTGATGGCCACAACCATGTTGACCGCAATGCCAAACGCCGCCACCCGTGAAAGCAAGCCCACGATCAACCCCAGGCCGCCGCAAAACTCCGCGGCAATCGCCAGGAACGCGAACAGAGCAGGAATGTGCATGGTTCCCGTGAAGAAGCCCATGGTCCCGCTGAAACCGTAGCCGCCAAACCAGCCCAGCATCTTCTGCGCGCCATGCGCGAAGAACACGACGCCCAGCGCCAATCGCACGATCGCCGTGGCGACGTCATTATCTGTGGCCATGAGTTTTCGAAACACTGTGCGCCCTCCTTTCTCCGTCTCTCACCATGTGGATGACATCAGCATTTCGGCACCCTAGCGCCGAGGGGCCTTGATGAAAGTGCCGCTCTGGTATTCCTGAAACGCCTGGCGGAGTTCCTCGCGGGTATTCATCACGATGGGGCCTTGCCACGCCACCGGCTCCCGCAGCGGTTTCCCAGCCAGAAGGAGGAACCGCACCGGCCGCTCATCGGTCGAAATCGCCAGCTCGTCGCCGTCCGCGAAGAGGATGGCGCTCTCCGGGCCGATGAGGCAGTCCCGCTTGAAGTCAAAATAGTTGGCGCCCCCCACGTCGTAGGCGTAGGCATCGCGCTCGTGCTCGAAGTACGCTCCTCCCTCGACCACGTAGGCGAGAACGCGGTAGCCCGTCTTGGCGGGAAGCGTCAGGGGAGTGTATGGCGGGACGGTGATGTCCAGGTACTCGGGATCGATCACAATGTCCCGCACCGGGCCCTTTTCCCCTTTCAATTCCCCGCAGATGACCTTCACTTTGACGCCGCCGTCCAGGGTGACCTCCGGAATGTCGTCGCTGCGGACATCGCGGTAGCGTGGGTCCATCATCTTGCTGGAGGCAGGCAGATTCGCCCAGAGCTGAACGCCCCACATCAGTCCGTCCGCGCGGCCCTTCGGCATCTCCTGGTGGACAATGCCGCTGCCTGCGGTCATCCATTGCACATCGCCGGAGTGGATGGTCCCCTGGTTCCCCATGCTGTCGCCATGTTCGACGCTGCCCTGAAAGACATAGGTGATCGTCTCGATACCGCGATGGGGATGCCAGGGGAACCCCCGCAAATAGTGAGCGGGAGTCTCCGAGTGGAAATCGTCGAGCAACAGGAACGGATCCAGCAGAGGAACATCATGGAACCCAAAGGCTCTCTTCAAATGGACGCCAGCACCCTCGAGAGTCGGCGTGCTTTTGAGAACCCTCTCGATCTTCCGGGGCTCGCTCATCTCGTCCCCCCCAACCGGGATTTCCGATTCGGCCTCCCGGTTGGGTCAATTATACACGAGTCTCTCTTTCGAGCCGTCCCAGCGCGCTCCACTTGGGTGTGCGACACAGAAGTAAAGCCCCCGAGGAATTCCCACAGGATCGGACGAATCTGAGCGTACCCGCTACGCAAGGCAAATGAGCTGTGTGGGGCCGGGCTTTCAGCCTGCCGCCGGGCTTTCCGCTTGCGGAGCCCCCGGTACGGGTCC
>CAZIRH010000177.1:6173-9151 GCA_964541065.1 uncultured Solibacteraceae bacterium | reverse complement strand
TAGCTTCCGGGACGGTGCTGCGTAGCCGCCAGGTGGGCAACGTCTCGACGGTGCTGTCGGTCGCGCCAGACGGCTCGAAGTTCATGGCGGGCTTGAGCCTGTTCGATACCGAAACCCTGGCCGTGCTGGCGCAGCAGAACGCCGCCAATGCGCCGTTCATCTTCCCTGCCACCACCGCGGCGAACTTCAACACGCAGCAGAACCAGGGCGGCAGCATCTTCGCCCCGGACGGTTCCTACCTGTTCACGGCCTTCAATATCGCCCCGGTGGCGAGCCCGGCGGTGCGCGCCAACATCAGCCAGTTGCTGGTGAACGACCCCGACAACTTGCAGATCCAACTGGGCATCGGGCTGCCGGAGAACGTGGTGGGCAAGTTCGTGATCACCTCCGACGGCGGCACCATCTACGCGCTGTCCGAGTCGGGGTTCATGATCATCCCCCTTTCGACCATCGAGCAGTATCCCATCGCCATGCCCGCCAGCCAGGTGGTGCTGTTGAAGAACGACCAGTGCGGGGTGCTGGCCGAGAGCCGCACTGCCGCGGTGGCCGTGCGCAACATGGGGCGCGGGCGGATGACGGTCACGGCCTCGCTGTACCAGATGCCGCAAACCGGGCCGCAGGGGCTGGGCGGCATCGGCGCGGGTGCCGGCGCGGGTGGCATCGTGATCGTCATACCGGTGCCCGGCGTCGGCGACACGACGGCCCCGGGCGTTCCCGTCCAGGTGCCGGGCCAAGTCGGCGTTCAGGCCACCGCACAGCAGCAAAGCGCCGTCGCGCAAACCGCGCCGCGGGTGGCCCTGCGGCAGACCGCTGAAGGACCGGCGCTGGAGTTCACTTACGGCTCGGGGGCGGCCAGTTCCCTGGGGACGCTCGCGCCGCCGCACACCTTCCTGATCCAGTCTCCGGAGGCCATCAACATCCCGCCCGTGGTCAGCGTCTACCAGAACAACCGCAACTCCGAGGCCAGCGCTGAAGTGATCCCGGTGCAGGTGGGCACGGCCATCCTGGAGGGTCTGGTGGATCTGGCGAGCGATTCGGCGCGCCAGCGCCTCTACATCGCCAACTCCGGCCTGAACCGCGTGGAAGTCTTCGACATGCGCGCGCGCAAGTTCCTGGCGCCTATCAAGGTCGGGCAACTGCCCCGCTCCCTGGCGCTGGCGCCGGACGGTAACACTCTGTATGTCGCCAACACCGGGGGCGAGTCTATCGGCATCGTGGACCTGAACAAGGGCGAGGTCACGGGCCGGGTGCAGTTCCCGCCCATTCCCTTCAACGCCAGTGCGGGCATCGTCACCCCGCAGGTGATCGCGGCGGGTCTGAGCGGGCTGCAAATCGTGATGAGTGACGGCAGGCTCTGGCAGGTGATCGGCAACACCGCGGTGCCGCGCGGCGTCAGCCAGGTGATCGGCACGGATTCGGCGGGACGCCCGCGCACCATTCCTGCCCCGCGCAACATGGTGGCCACGCCCAACGGCGAGTACATCCTGCTGCTGGCCGGCGACGGCAACGCCTACCTGTACGACGCCACGTTGGACGACTTTGTGATGAACCGGCAGCTCTTCACGCGGGCCGCGCAGGGCACCTCCCCGGAATACACCACCTCGGGGCTGTACGGCGCGTTGGCGGCCGGACCTCGCGGCCAGTACTTCCTGGCCAACGGCTTGATCCTCAACCAGTCGCTGACGCCGGTAGGCTCCGCGCCCACCGTGCCGGGGCCGGCCGGCCGGGCCGGGGACCAGCAGACTTACGCGCGCCCCGTGGCGGCGCTGGCGCCGGTGGGGACCACCACTTTCGCGCGGCTGACGCAACCGGTGCGGATGACCGCCAACGCGGCACTGACCGAGAACCACCAGGTGGAGATCGTAGACGCCAGAACTGGCACCACCTTGAGAAGCGTCTCCACCGTCGAGGGTCCGCTGGCGAGCACCACCGGCCCGACCCCTGCGCAGACCGGCCTCAGCGGCCGCACCATGGCGGTGGATGCTTCCGGCACCACGGCCTACGTGCTGACCACCAGCGGCGTGAGCGTGGTGCCGCTGGAGACGCCTCAGCGGCAGGAGCAGCCGCAGATCAACCCGCGCGGCCTGGTCAGCATGGCCAGCTACCAGACTACGGTAGCGCCCGGGCAGTTGATTTCGCTGTTCGGGCGCAACCTCGGCAGCCAGGAGGCCTCCAGGCCCAACCCGTTGCCCAGCCTGCTCGGCGGGGTGTGCGTGACGGCCAACAACCGGCCCTTGCCGCTGCTGATGACCAGCCCGCTGCAGCTCAATGCGCAAATCCCGCCGGAGTTCGCCGCCGGCCGCTACACCGTGCTCGTGCGCTCGATCAGTCAGAAGACCGTCTCGCCGTCCTACTCGCTGACGGTCTCCAAATACGCCCCGGCGGTCTTCGTGGATCCGGTGAGCGGGCAAGCCGCCATCTACCACGCCGACGGCCGCCCCGTGACCAAGGATCAGCCGGCCACGCGCGATCAGCGCCTGGTGATTTACGCCACCGGCCTGGGCGCCACCAAGGGCGGCCGGGTCACCGCCGGAGTGCCGGCGCCCGGCAGCCCGCTGGCGGTCACCGACAAGGTCCAGGTCTTCTTCGGCCGGTCAGACTACAAGCAGGCTGAAGTGATCGTCGAGTGGAGCGGCCTGACGCCGGGGCTGGTGGGGGTCAACCAGATCAACATCTACGTTCCGGGAGACCACATGCGCGGGCCGGATCTGCCGGTCACCATCCGCATTGGCGGGGTGAACAGCCCGCAGACCGGGCCCGTGGTTCCGCGGGTGGCGGTCGAGTAGGACCTCGCGCCTGGTCCGGTGGGGGCCCCCCACCCCGTACGCCCAGCTTGCCCTCCCCCAGTCTGAGCGCCGAGCACGTAGAATAGGCCTCCAGGCCTGTTGCGGGGCACCCAGTCTGAGCGCCGAGCACATAGAATAGGCCTCCAGGCCTGTTGGGGGACACGCGCTGAACATCATGTAGAATAGGCCTCC
>CAZIRH010000177.1:0-6073 GCA_964541065.1 uncultured Solibacteraceae bacterium | reverse complement strand
GCCTGTTGGGGGACACGCGCTGAACATCATGTAGAATAGGCCTCCAGGCCTGTTGGGGGACACGCGACACACAGGCAAGACTGCCTATGCCACCTTGGAGCCCACCGAGGACTGGGGGAGGGCAAGTACCCCCGGCACTTGCCTTGCACCCTGCCCGGCAGTTTATGATGGTGGACTGGATGCGAGGAATTCCATGCGATTCCGCAATGCGCCCCTGCTAGTGCTTTTGCTGCTGGGCGGATGGTCTTGCAGCCGCGATCCTAACGTGGTCAAGCAGAAATACCTGGAGAGCGGCAACCGGTACTTCGACAAGGGCAAGTACAAGGAAGCCTCCATCATGTACCGGAACGCCCTCGGCAAAGACATGAAGTTCGGCGAGGCTCACTACCGCCTGGGCGTGACCCAGTTGCGGATGGGTCAGAGGTCCTGGCTGGGTGGCGTCCGCGCCCTGCGACGCGCGGTGGAGACCCTGCCCGAGAACTCGCCCAACCGGGAGGACGCGGTGGCGAAGCTGGCCGATACCCTGCTGTGGTTCTACCTGGGCGACGCGCGTAAGCCTGCCGCCCTGCGGCAGGAAATCGAGACCCTGGCCGACAAGCTGTTGAAAAAGGACCCCAGTTCCGTAGACGGTCTGCGCGTGAAGGGCTACTTGGCCCTGCGGGCGGATGGCAACTACAAGGAGGCCATTGCGCTGCTGGGCCGCGCCCAGCAGATCAAGCCCTTCCAACCGCCCATCGTGCTGGGGCTGGTCCAGGCTCTGCTGGCTGATGGCCAAGCGGCGGAAGCCGAGAAGCTGGCCAAGGAGATGATCGCCAAGGAGCGGACCTACGGGCCGATGTACGACCTGCTCCTCCAGCACTACGCGCGGGCCAACCGGCTGGAGGACGCCGAGAGCGTCCTGAAGGCTAAGGTGGCCAACAACCCCAAAAACGCTTGGTTCCTGATTCAGTTGGCGACTTTCTACGGGGTGGTGCACCGGCGGCAGGACATGCAGGCGACTCTCGAGAAACTCACCGCCAATCCCAAGGATTACCCGGACAGCTTCCGCCTGGTGGGGGATTTCTATGGGCGCATCCGCGAGTGGGACACCGCCATCCGCCACTACGAGCAGGGCATCCGGGCCGACCCCAAGCAGGCGGCAGCTCTGCGGCTGAGTATCGCCGGCGCCTGGGTGGAACAGGGCAAGCGTGCCGAGGCCATGCGGGTGCTGGACCAGATCCTCAAAGACACCCCCGGCAATGACAACGCCAAGGCCATGCGTGCGTCCCTGCTCATCGACCCGGCGCACCCCGAGCAGGTCAGGGCGGCCGTCACCGACTTGCAGGCTCTGGTGGGCCGGATGCCCAAGAACGCCGTGCTGCGCTTCGATCTGGCCCGGGCCCTGTGGGCCAAGGGCGACATCTACCAGGCGCGGACCCAGCTTCAGGAGGCCGTCAAGATCGAACCCAGCTTCCTGCCGCCCCGCATCAACCTGGCGCGCCTGCATTTGGCCAGTGGGGAGTTTGGTCAGGCTCTACAGGCCACGAAGGAAATCCTCGACCTGTCCCCCCGCCACCTCGAGGCCCGCTTGTTGCATGCCCAGGCCCAGATCGGCGTCGGCAACCTCGAGCAGGGGCGCCAGCAGATCCTGGAAGCCGTCAAGCAGTATCCGGCTTCCGCCGAGGCGGTGTTGCTGCTGGCCATGTTGAACCTGCGCGAGAGGAAGTACAAGGAAGCCGAGGATATCCTCGGCAAGCTCTCCCGGGCCAACCCGGGCGATCTGCGGGCGGTGCTGGGGCTGTCGGAGACATATGCCCTTCAGAGCCAGTTCGGCAAAGCCATCGACTTGCTGAACGCCGAAGTGGCCAAGCAGCCTGAGCGGGACGATCTCCGGGTCGGCGTGGCCAACCTCCAGGTGCGCGCCGGCAGGCACGATGAAGCTATCGCCAACTTCAAGCGCGTGCTCGAGCGCCGTCCCAACTCCAGCGAGCTGCACCTCGCTATCGGCGAAACCTTCCGCCTCAAAGGCGACACCGCCTCCGCGGTGGCGTTCTTCCGAAAGGCTAAGGACCTCAGCCCCTCCAACCCCGCGCCGTACGTCCGCCTGGCCGTCATGCTGGACAGTACCGGACAGAAAGCCGAAGCCAGGACCGTCTACGAGCAGGTCCTGAAGCTCCAGCCCGACAACCCCGTCGCCCTGAACAACCTGGCCTACATGATGGCGGAGAGTGGCGGCGATCTGGACCAGGCGCTGAGCATGGCCCAGCGCGCCCGCCAGAGAATGCCGCAGGATCCGAACGTGGCCGACACCCTGGGGTGGATCTACATCAAGAAGAACTTGAGCGACAACGCCATCGAGATCTTCCGCGACCTGGTCGGCAAAATGCCCGGCAACTCCACCTATCGCTACCACCTGGGCATGGCTCTCTTCCAGAAGGGCGACAAGCCGCAGGCCCGCAAAGAGCTTCAGACCGCCTTGCAGAGCAAGCCGTCTCGGGAAGAGGCGGCCCAGATCAAGGAACTGCTGGCCAGACTCGGCTGATCGCGGAGGACCACGATTCCGGCCAGTGCCAGCCCGACGCCAGCCGACGGCCGCAGCATCGCCCCGGCCGCGCAATCCTGGCGCTTCGTCGCTCCCTTCGGGGTTTTTCTGGCGCTGCTCGGAGTGGGCAGTTGGACCGGCCTGGCCCCGCAGGTCGCCTACCCGGTGCGCGTGGTCGCGTCCGCCGCGGTGCTGGTGCTGTTTTCCCGCCGCTTGATCGCCTGGCGGCCTTCCCGGCCTCTCTCCAGCGCGCTGGCGGGCGCGGTGGTCTTCCTCGTGTGGATTGCCCCGGAGCTGATCTGGCCCGCCTACCGCCAGCTTTGGCCGTTCCGCAATCCACTCACGGCCGCGGCCGGCGGCAGCTTCCCGGAGGCCGTCCGCGCCGACGCGCTGTTCCTGCTGTTCCGCGTGTGCGGATCGACGTTGCTGGTTCCCCTCATCGAGGAGCTGTTCTGGCGCGCCTGGCTGATGCGCTGGCTGATCTCGACGGATTTCGCCAAGCTGCCCCTGGGCGCGTACGCGGCGCAGGCCTTCTGGATCACGGCGGTGCTGTTTGCCTCCGAGCACGGGCCGTACTGGGACGTGGGTCTGGCCGCCGGGGTGGCCTACAACTGGTGGATGGTGCGCACGCGCAGCCTGGCGGACTGCATCCTGGCCCACGCGGTCACCAACGCCTGCCTGGCGGCGTTCGTGCTGGCCGCGGGAGCCTGGCAGTACTGTCTGTAAGCGCGCGGCCGCCTTCACTTTGTATCACAAAGTACTTGACAGAAGCTCGCCCCGCCCCCATAATGGGCCTATGGCCACCGCCGGGCCGTGGCGTTCCCCCAGACGCGAGCCCACTCCGCTCCACACTCACGCCCTGGACAACCTCCAGTTCATCCGCGACACCATGGAGCGCGCCACAGCTTTCACGGCCGTCTCGGGCTGGGGTCTGGTGGCGGTCGGAATCACCGCGCTGGCGGCGGCCCGGCTGGCGGCCGGACAGCCGCGCCCGGTGTGGCTGGCCATCTGGCTGGGAGAGGGGCTGCTGGCCTTCCTGATCGCGGGCGGGGCCACGGTCCGCAAAGCGCGCGCTTCCAAGGCCCCGCTGTTCTCGATGCCCGGGAAGCGTTTCGCGCTCAGCTTCTCGCCGCCCATGCTGGTGGGCGCCCTGCTGACGGTGGCTCTGTGGGCCGCCGCCAGGGACGCGCTGCTGGCGGGAACCTGGCTGCTGCTCTACGGCACCGGAATCGTGACCGGCGGGGCGTTCTCCATCCGCATCGTGCCGGTCATGGGCACCTGTTTCATGCTGGTGGGCGCCCTGGCGCTGTTCGCGCCCGCGGCCTGGGAGAGCGGGTTGCTGGCGCTGGCTTTCGGAGGGCTGCACCTGGTTTTCGGAGCCGTCATCGCCAGGAGGTACGGTGGCTAGGACGAGTGTCGCGACACAGCCACCCCCGCGCCGCGGCCGGGCCGAGGCGACCGCGCTGCGGCCGCTAGCAGGCCGCGGCGCCCCGGCGCTGGACCGCCTGATCCACGAGCGCATGCGCCTGGGAATCGTTAGCGCCCTGGCCGTCAATCCCAGTTTGACCTTCAACGATCTGAAGAAGCTGCTGAAAACGACCGATGGAAACCTGAGTGTGCACGCCCGCAAGCTGGAAGAGGCGGGCTATGTGGCCTGCGCCAAGTACTTTCAGGGCCGGCTCCCCAAGACCGAGTTCCGCTTGACGGCCGAGGGGCGGCGGGCGCTGGAGCGCTATCTGGATCACATGGAGGCGCTGATCCGGGCCACGCGGGAGCGATAGGGGGGAGTCTCTTTTTTTGGGTTGGGACTTTATGCCAAAAAGTAATTTGCACATCCTGGAACGACCCGGACTTCATGTCGCCGTCATCATGGACGGCAACGGCCGCTGGGCCGTGGCGCGCGGCCTGCCCCGCGTGGCCGGCCACCGCGCCGGCGCGCTGGCCGTGCGCCGCACGGTCGAGGCGGCCGCCCGGTGCGGCATCCGCACCCTGACGCTGTATGCCTTCTCCTCCGACAACTGGCAGCGTCCCGCCGAGGAGGTGACGGCTTTGATGCAGCTTCTGGACGAGTACCTGCACCGGGAGCTGGCCGAGTGTGTCGAGCAGGGCATCCGGATCAGCGTGATTGGCCGGCGCGATCGCCTGCCGGCCGGCCTGGTTCAGGCCATCACCGCGGCCCAGGCGGCCACGGCCGCCGGCCAGCGGCTGCACTTGCGCATCGCCGTGGACTACTCGGCCCGCGACTCCATTCTCCGCGCCGCGCTGGCGGTGAACGGCGCGGGGCGCCTCTCGCGGGAGGACTTCGCCCGCATGCTGGGGCAAGCCGTGCACGCCGGCGAGCCCGCCCCGGACGTGGACCTGTTGATCCGCACCGGCGGCGAGCAGCGGCTCAGCGACTTCCTGCTGTGGGAATGCGCCTACGCGGAGCTGCATTTCACTCCGCGCATGTGGCCCGACTTCGATGCCGCCGACCTGGAGGCCGCCCTGCGCGATTTCCACGCGCGCCAGCGCCGCTTCGGCCGGGTGCCCATTGCGGCTGCCGGGTAGGCCACGGTTCCCCCACTACAGGGTCTGCGAGGCGCGACGCCAAACGCCCATGCAAGAATAAGGGGGTAATGCTGGAACGCGTGCGTCCGGGCGCGTCCGCCCGCCAGGCCCGGGTGGTCCTGTTCGATTTCGACGGCACGGTCTCGCTCATCCGCTCCGGCTGGGTCGAGGTCATGGTGCCCATGATGGTCGAGATCCTCCAGGAGCTCGCCACCGGCGAAAGCGAGGCCGAACTCGGGGCGTTGGTCGAGGACTTCGTGGCCCGCCTGACCGGCAAGCAGACCATCTATCAGATGATCGAGCTGGCCCGCCAGGTGGAGCTGCGCGGCGCCACGCCGCTCGAGCCGCTCCGCTACAAGCACCTGTACCTGGAGCGGCTGCACCGCAGGATCGCGCACCGCCTCGAGGAACTCCGCCGGCAGGAGGTCTCGCCCGAGAAATACCTCGTGCCCGGGGCGCGCGCGCTGCTGGAGGCTCTCCACGCGCGCGGCCTGAAGATGTACCTGGCCAGCGGCACCGACCAGCCCTACATGCGGGATGAAGCCCGCCTGCTGGACGTGGACCGCTACTTCGACGGGCGCGTCTACGGCGCCCTGGACGACTACCAGACCTTCTCGAAGCAGATCCTCATCCAGCGCATCATCGCCTCGGCCGAATGCGCTGGCCAGGACTTCCTGGGCTTCGGCGACGGCTACGTCGAGATCGAGAACATCAAGGAGGTGGGCGGGGTGGCGGTGGGCGTGGCCACCGCCGAGCCCGAGTGCCGCGTGGTGGACGAGTGGAAGCGGCAGCGCCTCATCGGGGTGGGGGCGGACTTCATCATTCCCAACTTCCTGTGCCGCGACGAGTTGCTGGAGGCGCTGTTCGGCTGATGAAGTCCAAGTACCAGAGCTTCGACCGCTCGCGCCTGCGCCTGAAGCCGCTCGCCGAGCGCGCACCGCAGGGGCGCGGCCCAGCGCGGTGATATACTGGTGCAGTGTTGTGCGGGGCCCCGGTTGCAGGAAG
>CAZIRH010000176.1:0-9182 GCA_964541065.1 uncultured Solibacteraceae bacterium | reverse complement strand
ACTGGCGCGGAGAGGGCAGCCCCGAGGGCATCGCCGCGCAGCAAGCGGCCGGAGACGGGGACCTGACGTGAGGCTGCTGGACGTGACCTGTCCGAACGCGCTACCCTGAGGCATGGCCTACACGAGCAAAGAGGAGCTGGAGCTGGCCATCGGGGTGACCACCCTGCTGCAGCTCTGCGATGACGAGGCGGTCGGGAGCTGGGACGCCACGAACACCGACCGGCTCAACCACTGCATCACCCAGGCGGGGCGAGACGTGGACGGCTACTGCCGAGCCCGCTTCGTGGTCCCCTTCGTCACCACCCCCCCGATGGTCGGGCGCCTCGCGGTGTCCCTGGCCATCTGGTACCTCTACCGGCGGCGCCGGGCGGCCTTCGGGGTGCCCGAGGACGTCAAGGACGAGCACGACCTGGCGGTGCGGCAGCTCGAGCGCATCAACGAGGGGAAGCTCGACCCGGGCGTGGAGCCCGAGCCGACGGTCAGCACGAAGGACGTCTGTTCCAGCGACGGGCCGGACCAGCTCTTCACCGACGGACCCACCGGAACCCTGAGGGACTTCAGGTGAAGATCGTTGCCGACGTGCGGGCGGTGCAGGCGGCCATCGACGGGACCATCAAAAAGCTGCGCAACATGAAGGGCGTGTGGGATCAGGTCGGCTTCGAGGTGCTCAACAGCATCGAGGACAACTTCGACGCCGAGGGTCGACCGGAGAAGTGGCAGCCCCTGGCGCCGGCCACCATCGAGGGCAAGGTGCGCAAGTTCGGTGGCCGCAAGAAGCGCGGTGGCCTGCGCGCCGTGACCGCACGCAAGCTTGGAGGCAACAAGATCTTGACCGACAGCGGCGATCTGCGCCGCTCCATCGTCCACAAGGCCGACTCGATGGGCGTCACCATCGGTAGCACAAAAGAATACGCGGCGATCCACCAGTTCGGCGGCCAGTGCGGGCGCGGGCGAAGCGTGACCATCCCGGCGCGCCCCTACCTGATGTTGCAGGACGGGGATCACGAGAAGATCGTTGACCTGCTCGAGGCAAGCCTGGCCAAGGAGTGGAAGTAGGCCATGGACAACCACTTCGGCGTGACCCCAACCCAGCTATGCACCGCGATCTTGAACGCCTGGAGCGCGCTCCAGATGTCCGGCGGGGTCGGATGCGTTCGCACCATCGCCCGGATCCGCAACAACGACCTGTCCGCCATTGCCGCGGGCATGACGCCCGGCGTCCCGGCCCTCCTGCTGTTCTACGGTGGCGGGTCCAGCGAAGTCGCGGCGACCCACGGGCAGCTCGAGCGGGACGCCCTGACGTTCGAACTCATCTGCGTGTCGGGCAACCTGTCGAGCATTGGCAAGCGCCAGGATGGCGGGGACCGCGATCCCGACACCGCCTCGGATGTTGGGGTGGAGCAGCTCCAGGACTGGGCCCGCTACTTCGCCCTGCGAGCCTTGTACACCGCGGGCGGGCGCAGCTGCAGGACGGTGCGCTTCACCCAGGCCTTTCGTATTGGACCCGAGCACTTCGTGGGCTCGGTGACCCTCGCCTGCGAGCGGGAGGTTGACATCTACGACGATGCGACCGCAAACTACCTGTTGAGCCTGGGTATCTGCCACGACCCGACCGAAGGATACGATGACCCCGACCTCTGGTTCTCTGGTTCCCCGCCCGTCACCCCGGTCAGCGACTGGAAGCCACCTGGCGTCGACGGCGGGGTCACCGACCTGTAAGGAGCGCCCATGAGCACCGTTCGCGTGCAGTGCAAGCCCGGCCACCTGCTGCGCAAGCCCGGCCCGAAGCGGCTGCGCCTGGTGGACACCGACGACCAGATCTTGGCCGGGCTCATGGGCCGGCCGGCCGCGGTGGCCCAGCGGTCGGCATCCGACTACTTCGGCGACCAGCCCGAGGAGGTGGAGCTGACCACCTGGGTCGAGCGGATGATTCGCTCGGGCGCTCTGCTGGTGGTGCCGGCGACGGCGCCGCGCCTGAAGGCAACCCCTGCGGCGGGCGACAAGCCCGTGCCGCTGACCGACAAGTAGCGGCGCAGGCCGCGAGGAGCTGACCATGGCCATCGAGTTCGATCAGATCATCGACCAGCTGACCCCGGACATCCAGGTCGAGACCGACTGGACGAGCGGGAGCGCCGGCCTGCCCAACGACAAGAAGGTGCTGCTGCTGATGGGGCAGTGCCTGTCGACAGGGAGCATCGGGGTTCCGACCGGCGTGGTGGTCAAGACCCCGCAGCGCATCACCAGCACGGCCAAGGCCATCGCCCTGTTCGGCAAGGGGTCGAACCTGGCGGTGATGTGCGAGTACGCCCTGAAGGCCGCGCCGCGGGCGACCATCTACGCGGTGCCCTACAAGGCGGGCACGACACCCGTCGCTGCCACCGGCACGGTCACCCTGGCCACCAACGCCAGTTCGAGCGGTGAGCTGCGCTGCTGGATCGCGGGCGAGAAGTTCGTGGTGGGCATCGCGAGCGGCGACACACCGACGATCGTGGCCGCCGCTCTCGTCGCCACCATCAACGCCCACCCCAACCTGCCCGTCACGGCCGGCGCTGTCGCCGGGGTCATCACCCTGACGTGCCGCACCGGCGGGCTCGAGGGTAACACCATCCGTTACCGGTCGCAGATCACCTGCACGGGCATGACCTCGACGGACACCGGGGCGGTCTTCGCGAGCGGTACGGTGGCAGGCGACCCGACGACCCAGCTCGCAGCGATGGTGGCCGACCGCTACCACCTGATCGCGCTCGAGTGCCAGGACGGCACCGCCATCGGCGCGCTGAAGACCCACATCGAGACGGCCTGCACGCCCTCGGAGAAGCGGTGGGGCTACGGCATCGCAGCCTGCGTGGGAGATGCCTCCGCGCAGCAGACCCTGGGCAACACCCTGGACAGCTACCGCGTGCAGATCGCCTGCCTGGAGCAGAGCGAGCGGCCGGTCTACGTGGTGGCGGCGGTGTTCGCGGCGCGTCGGGCGCTCTACGACTGCAAGCCGTCGCTGGACGACGAGACCCTGCCCGGGCTGCTGGCGCCCTATGACGAGAGCGTGTGGCCCGGGGCGGGCGAGGTGGAGACGGCGCTCGAGGAGGGGCTGACCCCGCTGCGCCCGCTGCGGGCGACCGGCGGGGTGCAGGTCGTGCGCTCGGTCCACACCCGGCAGACCACGCCGCTGAGCTACCGCGACCACACCATCGCGGAGAAGAGCGACTACACCGACCTGTCCGTCATCAACGGCATGGCGGTCTACAAGGGCAAGACCCTGAAGAGCGCCTCGCCGCCGGGGCAGCCATCGACCATCACGCCCGACCGGGCGAAGGCGAAGCTGGGCCGCATCCTGAAGGCGCTCGACAAGGAGGACGTGCTCCAGGGCGTCGAGACGGCGGTGGCCGCGGGCGAGGTGCAGGCAGCCGTGAACGGGACCACGCCGACGCGGCTCGACTGCGCCTTCCCCTTCTTCCCGACCCAGACCGCGCACCAGATCATGATGCGCAAGACCTACGTCACCACGAGCAGCCTGTAGGCCCGGGCTGAGAAGGAGCAGCGACGATGAGCAACAGCAACTATGACCGAGCCTACCTGGAGATCGACGGCGATCAGGTCTACATGGACAACATCGACATCAAGATGTCCGACGGCACGAAGATGGTCACCGCGATGACGCCCGACAACGAACCCATCGGCGTGGTGAGCGGCAACCGCGAGTACGCGGTCAGCGGCGACTGCACGATGCGGTCGGATGAAGCCGTCGACTTCCACCAGCTCTGGGTGGACAAGGATGAGGTCCCGCTCGAGGTGCAGTTCGAGGGCGGCACGACCTGGGCGTGGGCCAAGGCAGTCATGGCGGCGCCCGGGGTCAAGGCGAGCCACGGGGACAAGGTGACCTGGACCATCGAGCTGCTGTGCAGGGGGCTCCAGATCTCGTAAGCTGGGCGGGTGGACACCGCCCTGGTCAAGCACGCCCCGCCGCTCCCCTTCCTCCTCCCTGACGGCACCATCATCCACCTGGCCCCGCTCCCCCGCGGGACCATCGACCGCATCTGGCTCGAGGCAGAGCTGGAGCTGGCCGCCCTCGGAGCCCCGCCGGCCCTGCTGTTCCCCATGGTCTGCCGACGCCTGCTGGAGGCCGCCGCGGGGCGCGACCTCGCCGGGGAGCTTCACCAGGCCGAGCTGTTTGCGCTCTGGCGCCTGTGGGCGCGCTGGCAGCGCCGATGCCACCCCAGAGAGGACCGTCTTCGAAACCACCTGCGGCGCAGGGCCTACGATGACCCGGAGGTGGTGAGGGACGGCTGGCGGGCGCACCGGGCCGGATCGCCCGGAGCCTACTACGGACGCCCCGAGGTAGACCTGACCGATGGGCAGGTGGCATACTGGAGCCTGCTGTCGAGCGCATACGCGGAGTGGCACGTGCCGGACCCCTCCGGCCGGCGGAAGGAGCCCACCAACCAATGGCTGACAAGCGACGACGAGTGACCTTCAAGGAGGTCCGCGGCCCCGGGCGCGACGTGGTGCAGCTCGAGTGGCCCGGCACGGGGCACGCCTTCGGGCTGCTGCTGCTGCGCTGTGATGAGGTGCAAGAGGCGCACTTCGCCGCGGTGGAGCGGTTCAACCGCAAGGCGCAGCCGATGGACACCGCCGCCAGCATTGGCGAGTTCATCCGCGAGAAGGAGCTTCAGGAGGTTCACCGGATGCTGCTCGAGCCGGCGGTGGCCGACCCCAAGCTGCGGCTGTTCAAGAGCCCGGACGAGGCCAGGGCGGCGCTCGACCTGAGCGAGGTTGCCTGGGTGCAGGCGCGGCAGGCCGAGGAGGTCCGCAAGGTGCTGGTGGCGCGCGGCCTGCGCGAGGCGGTCGAGGAGCTGGAGCAGGACGACGATGCCGACTGAGGCTCAGATCCGCATCACCGCGTCTGGCGTCGCCGGAGTCACCTCGCAGCTGGGTCAGGTGGCCAACGCCGCCCGCCGCGTTGGCGCGGTCGGCGCCGAGGTCACGCGGAAGTGGAAGGGCGCCTTCGGGACCATCGAGAGCAAGTTCAGGGGGCTCGCGGGGCTTCTGGCTGCCGGCGGCATCGCCGCTGGGGCGCGCCGGGTGATGACCTATTCGGACTCGCTCGGGCAGCTCCAGGCCGACATCGGTCTGAGCACCAAGAAGATGCGCGAGATGGACGCGGTCATCCGCACCGTCGCGGGCGCCCACAAGACCGACAAGGACGCCCTGGTCGAGGCCCTGCAGGTCTATCAGGACTTCGGCGGCATCGTGCCCCAGGCGATGACGACCCTTGGCAAGCTGGCCGAGCTGCACAAGGCCACCGGCGCTGAGGCGAAGGACCTGGCCACCATCCACTCGACGCTGATCAAGACCCTCAACATGAGCCCGGACGCCGGCATCGAGGCCATGCGAGCGTTCGTGAACCAGTCCATCGCCGGCCAGATCTCGCTGCGCGACCTGGCCGCCGTCATCCCCAACATTCTGTCCTCTGCCACCGGCTTCGGCTTCAAGGGCATGCGGGGGGTTCATCAGATCGGAACGGCGCTGCAGGTCGCTGGCGCGGCGACAGGGGGCAACGCGGGCGAGGCCGAAACGCAGGTCAAGGCGCTGATGCGCGACCTGGTGCGTGGCCGCAAGAAGTTCAAGGGCATGGGCGTCGACGTGCTCGACAAGAAGACCGGCCAGATGCGAGACCTGGACCAGATCATGCTCGAGGTGATGAAGGCAACCAAGGGCGGGCGGATGGCCGGCAGCGGGGGCAAGAAGGGCCTGGCCGACGTGTTCACCCAGTACAGCATGACCCTCGCGTCCAGCTACGGGTCGATGTACGACATGGAGAGCGGGGGGTGGCGGCCTGGCACTGCAGCCGCGGACGTGATGAAGGCCAGCCAGAAGGCGAGCCCCGAGGAAACCCGCCTCATGTACCAGCGCAGGACGGGAGGGATCGCCAAGGAGGCGCAGGACGCGAAGGCCGCGCTCGAGTCGCTGGACAGCTCGCTGATCGACTACGGCCAGGGCCTGATGAAGTGGGTGAACCAGAACAGGCAGCTGTCGGTCGGCATCGCCGCTGGCGCGGCGGTGATGTGGAAGTCCCTTCCGGCCGTGGTTGGTGGGCTCTCGAGTCAGTTCGCCAAGCGAGGTGCGGGCGGTGGTGGAGTCGGAGGGCTGATGGGCGGCGGGGCCACCCCGGTCTACGTCGTCAACATGCCCAGCGGTGGCATCGGCGGTGGCGGTCCCGGTGGTGGAGTGCCGCCCGGCGTTCCACAACTGAATGCGCCGAAAGGGGCGATGTTTGGGATCGGGGCGGTCGGCACGCTGCAGGCCGCTGGTGCTGCATTCACCATCGGCGCTGGAATCGGGACGGCCCTTGACCAGGAGCTGGGGCTGTCCGACGAGATCGCCCGGATGGCGTTCGGCAAGCGCAGCGACGCCGCGAACAGAAGCAATACCAACTACGGCGGCGTTTCCCACTACGAGGACATGCGCGAGACCGCGAAGCGGTTCCTCGGGATGCAGGAACGCGGCGTGAAGCTCGGCGGGAATGGCGGCAAGGAGATCACGGACAAGGTCATCGCGGCCCAGATGTTCAAGGCCTATGGAATGGACCAGGGCGGACAGACGGCCAACATGGACGAGGTGCTTGCCGTCCTCCGCGACATCCGCAAGGGCATCCAGCGCGGGCGCGAAAAGCAGATGATCCAGATCTCCAACTTCTTCGGCCTGAGCGACCCCAAGGTAGACGCGGGGCGCGGCCCCAAGGCGGGGAGCTGACCATGCGAGACGTCTGGGCCCTCAACATGAGCGCCTGCAAGTGGCGCAACCTGACGCTCCAGGTGCAGCGCCTGGGCGACCACCTCGAGCGCCGTTGGGTCGAGCACGAGTACCCAGGCGTGGACGGCGCCGACGTCGAGGACACGGGACGCAAGTCGCGCGACACCCAGATCACGGCCGTCTTCATCGGGCCCGACTACCTGACCGACCTGTCGAACCTCATCGGGCTGGTGGCCGACGGCAAGGCGGGGAGCTTCCAGCACCCCTTCCTCGGCACGTGGCTGGCGCGCATCACCATCGGGACCATCGACCACAACGATGGCTTCCGCAACGGCTGCATGGTCGAGCTGAGCGTGAAGGAGGCGAAGGCCGGCGGGGACGTCGATCCCATCCTCACCATCCACGCCTACAAGGTCGACGTGGAGACGTGGGTGGACAACGTGGAGGACGCCCTCGACGCCGCCGAGGACCTGATGGACGCGGTGGAGGGCGGCATCGATGCGGTCAACGATGCCGTCGAGGCGGCGCAGGACCTGGTGAAGAACATCCAGGCCCGGGCCGCCTCGGTCGTGCAGAGGATGAACACGTGCATCCGCAAGCTCGACAAGGCGGTCAAGAAGGTGCGGCAGCTCGGGGACGTGGACAGCTACCCGCTGGTCAAGGCGCTCAACGGCTGCAACCGCTCGGCGCAGCAGCTCGGCCGGCGCGCCCTCGGCACCAAGTGGCCGATGCGCTCCCGCTCGATCCCCGTGGCGGTCCCGCTGGCTCTGCTGGCCCATCAGCTCTACGGGGACAAGTCGCGCGCGGATGAGATGGCCGAGCTGAACCCCGGCATCCGCAACCCGTCGCAGGTGCCCGCCGGCACCACCATCAAAGTGTTCGGCACGTGACCGCGCCCGCCGTCAGGCTGGTGGTGGGAGGCTCCGAGCTTGAGGGCTGGGAGAGCTTCGAGATCGAGAGCAACCTCCTGACCCCCGCCGACGCCTTCAGCTTCACCTCGCAGAACATCGCGGGCGAGCTGGCCGGGGTCGTGAACCCGGGCGACAGCGCGAAGGTGGTGGTGGACGGCGAGGTGCAGCTGGACGGCTTCGTGGACGAGGTGGCCTACCAGGGCGGGCGCGTCGTCATCACGGGGCGCGACCAGATCGGGCACCTGGTGGACTGCAGCGCCGAGCCGCGCAGCTACAGCAAGATGAAGCTCGACACCCTGGCAGAGAAGATCGCCGGGGCGTGGGTGCCGGTCTGGCAGGTCGACCCGCTCGTGACCCTGACCCTGCACAGCTACATCAAGGTCGACGGCGGGGAGAGCGTCTGGGACGTGCTCGCCCGGCTGGCCCGCAAGGACAAGGCCCTGCTCTGGCTCGACGCGCAGGGCGTTGGGCACATCGGGCGCCCGACCTACACCGGGGCGGTGGTCCATGCGATCCGGCACTGCGTGCGGGAGGGCGGCCAGCGCAGCAACGTGTGGGACCCCGAGGTCACCATCAGCGGGCGGGACCGCTTCTCGTCGCTCACCGTCATCGGGAGTAGCGGCAACACCCGGGGAACCTGGGGCAGCTCTGCGCTTCAGAGCCGCACCGTGGATGACGCCGAGGTGCCCAACGACCGCCGGCTCATCATCCCCGACGGCGACACCAAGACCTTGAAGCAGGCCCAGGACAAGGCCGAGGATGAGGTCGAGCGGCGGTTCTTCGAGGGGACCACGGCGCGCTACACGGCGCCGGGGTTCTGCGGGGAGCCGGCGGTGAAGGGGGCCACGCCCGCGCTGTTCCAGATCGACCAGCGGGTGAGTCTGCTCGACGAGTACGCGGGCCTCGATGGGGTCTACTACTGCACCGGCAGGCAGTTCAGGTGCTCCCTGGACGAAGGCTACACGACGCGCCTTGAGCTGCACCCCGACGGAGTGTGGATGCCATGAGCGGCTTGCTGGACATGGTGCGCAAGGAGGTGGCCCGGGCCACGCTGCGGGCCGGGGCGGTCGTGCGGCGGGGCGTGCTCGGCGCCGGGCTGAGCAGCGACAGCGAGGGCCAGGTGAGCGGCCCGGGCGGGGATGACTTCGCCGGGGTCGAGAGCTGGCAGCACTTCGGCTTCCGCTCCCGCCCGCCCACCAGCGGCGAGGTCCTGCTGGTCTGCCCCTACGGGCGGGGCGAGGGCGCAGTCATCTGCGCCGAGCATGACCGAGCCCACGTCCCGAGCTGCGCCGCGAGCGAGGTGGTGGTCTACGGGGCGAGCGCGGGCGGCGCCCAGGCCGTGCTTCGGCTGCGGCCCGACGGCTCCGTCTGGCTCGTGCCGGGCGGCGCGAGCGTCATCGATGCCGGCGCCGCGGGGACCTCCATCGACTTCGCCGTGAAGGGGACGACGTTCGACGCAGCCCTGCGCATCCTAGTCACGGCCATGGGGGTGGGCTGGACCGCCGCGGGCGTTGGCTTCAC
>CAZIRH010000175.1:0-9222 GCA_964541065.1 uncultured Solibacteraceae bacterium | reverse complement strand
AGGGGGCCGAGATGTGCGGTGGTGGGAAAACTAAGTGACATTGGGCTGAAGCCTGCGGCGGCACGCTAAAGCGTGCGCCACGAGGGAACATGTCACTCTGTTTATGCGCGGTTGTATACCAGCGGCAGTCCCTGCTCCGCACGCACCGCCAGACACTCACGAATGGCGTCCCGGAGGTTCGCCTCTGCCTCCTGCTCGGTGCCGCCCTGGCTCACACAGCCCGGAATGGAGGGACACTCAGCGACGAAAACCCCGTCTTCGTCCTGGTAGATGGTAATCAGAAGCCTCATCGCCGACCCTGCCACCAGTATCCCATGGCGCTCGCGGCCCGCTACCTGCCCACCAGCGCATTGAACAGCAGCTTGAACGCCTGGTAGCTCTGCGCGCGGTACTGCGGCCGGAAGCCGAACAACACCACCCGGCCCGCGCCCAGCGGGTACTCGACCAGCGCCGCTTTGCCCGCCAGGTGCTTCTCGCCCAGCAGCCAGCCGGAGGCCAATACCTCCGCGGCCGGATACTGCGCCACCACTCGCGCCGGCGAGCCTTCGGGGATCTCCCACGCCGGGCTGCCCTCCGACCAGATCGCCACTTGCCCGGGGAGCCCGTAGGCCAGCGCGCTCCGCCGGTCCAGCGTCACATTCAGCAGGGACCCGGGCGTGTAGAAGTCACGGTTCGAAAGCCCGCGCACCACGTCCTTCAGCCTCACCCCCAAGTGCTCGGTGGCGTACTCGGAGGCGTGGTTCAGGAACACCACCGCGCCGCCCTCGCCGGCAAACTGCTTCAGCGCTTCCGCGCCCTTCTCGCCCAACCCGCCGGTGAATTCCTCCGGCATCGAGCCCTGCCGGTAGCCGCCGGCGATCGCCGTCGCCGGCTGGTCCGGAAACACCAGCACATCGAAACGCTGCCGCAGTCCGCCGGCTTGGATCTCCCGGTTGCCCACGCTCTGGCAGGCGAAGCCGAACTGCTCGAGAATCCAGCGCGTCCAGCCCTCGTCCATGCTCGGCATGAAGCTCTTGTAGACTCCCACGCGCGGGCGCTGGAGCTGCTTCAGGTTCCGCGACTCCGTGAACTCGGGATAGAAATCCCCCACGCCCACGTCGCGCCACACCGTCCGCCCTTGCCCCCACAGGCGGTTCACCGCCCGCCAGGTCTCCGTGTCGCTGGCCGCCAGCCCGCCCAAGGGCGGTTTGCGCGTGCTCGGGTCCACCTGAAACTCCGTGGCGCGTTTCAGCGCCACCGCCGGCATGCTCTGGACAGCCTCGGCCTCGACCCCCATCAGCAGCGGCAGCGTGTGCGCCGTCACGTCATAGGGCCGCCGCGGCGGACCGCCTGGATACTGCCGCAGGTCCGGGTACCGCTGCCGCTCCAGCAGCGTCTTGGCCCACGCGCTGTACGGTTGCTGCATCCGAATCACGAAACTGCCCGCCGGATACTCCTTCCCCCCGGCCTGGAACGCCGCGCCCGCCCGCTCGATCTCCACCAGCCCGAAGGCCAGCGTCTCGAGCAGCTTCCGCGTGGCGCCCGGATCCGGCTGCATGGCCGAAATCACAAACGCCTGGGGCGATGACCGCGCCACCGCCCGCTGCCCGATGCGGTAGAAGTTCCTCAGCAGGTCCTCGCGCCGGATGGCCGCCTGGTACAGGCACGACTCCATGGTGACCAACTGGTAGTCGAGGATGTCACGGAGCCGCCACTCCCCGCCCGTCCACGGCTCCAGGTAGTTCCAGCTCCGCTCCCGGGGCGCGGCCCCGAATGCCCTCTCGCCGCCCGGCTCGGGGCGCCCCGGCTCCGCCCGCCCCGTGATGGGCGTGGCGATCCGCGCACTGGCCGTCTCCGACAGGATCCGCATACCGCCGTGGTAGGCCTGGTAGTGCCGCGCCGGCGACCACAGGTCGTAGGAGGCGTTCACCAGCACCCCCGTCTTCCCCGCCGCCGTCAGATCCGCCGCCATCCCCGTGCCGATCATGTTGGTCTCCTGCACCAGGATGGCATCGATGTTCGGGTCGATCGGGTCGATCCACGGCGGCAGAAAGATCCGCGAGCCGTACGGGCTCTGCTGGTGCAGGTCGTAGACGATCTGCGGGTGCCAGACGTTGTGAAGCTGCGCCACGGTGAGCCGCGTCTCCGCCTGCGAGAAGATATACCAGTCGCGGTTGTTGTCGTGCCCCACGTACTTCTGGTACAGTTCCGGTGGGCTGGTCCCCTCGAACGGCCCGCCCAGCGTCTTCCGGTACCACCGCGTCACGATGTCCAGGCCGTCCGGGTTGAGCGACGGTACCAGCAGGAAGATCACGTTGTCCAGGATGGCCCGGAACTTGGGCCTCTCCTCCGTCAACAGCCGGTAGGCGAACTCCACCGCCGTGTGCGTGGAACCGATCTCGGTGGCATGGACCGAGCAGGTGACCAGCACCACGGCCTTGCCTTCGCCGATCAGCTTCTCGGCCTCCGCTGCGGGGGTCGCACGCGGGTCGGCCAGCTTCTTCTGGATCCACTGGTAGCGGTCCAGCCGCTGGAGCGTAGCCGGCGAAGCGATCGTCGCCGCGATGAACGGCCGTCCCTCGGTGCTCTTGCCCAGCTCGCGGATCCGGATCCGGTCCGAGTTCTTCTCCAGCGCGCGGAAGTAGCCGGCCACCTTGTCCCAGTCCAGCACCGTGCGGTCCGCGCCGATCTGGTGCCCGAAGTGGCTCTGCGGCGTCGGGACCGCGGCCTGCGCCAGCCAGCCGGCCAGCGCCATCCCCAGCGCGGCCCATCCGAGCCGCGAGTGGGTGCCCCCTGGGCAGCGCGCGGTCCTTACGCGCATGGCCGTGTCAGCTCCAGCCACAGCGCCCGGTACCAGCGCAGGAACCGCTCCGGCTCCTTGCTCTCCTGCGCCTCGCACAGCGTGTAGCGGTCATAGCCCGTCTGCCGCATGAGCGTGAACAGCTCGCGCCACGGATACCGGGGGTCAGCCAGCTCCGTGATGTGCGCGCTCTTCAGCCACGGTCGCAGCAGCTCGAAGCTCTGCCGCACCGACCCGTTCACCACGTCGGTGTCGTTCGAATTCCAGCACAGCCCCACGCGCGGGTGGTTGGTGGCCTGCATGATGGCGGCGCACACGCTGGGCAGGCGCGTCTCCGCGCCGTGCACCTCCAGCCAGATCTCGACCCCCTTGCCCTGCCCGTACTCGCCCAGCTCGCCGAGCGCCGCTCCGATGTTCCGGATGGTGGTCTCGCGCGGCACGCCCTTCGGAAACGCGTTCGGGCGGACCTTGATGCCCCACGCTCCCGTGTCGTGCGCCAGATCGACGAACTGCTTGCACGTCTCCACCTGCTTCTGCCGCGCCGCCGCCTCCGGCGCGTGAAACTCGCAGGTGGTCCCGTAGCTCAGCAGCCGCACTTTGCTGCGCTGGAACCGCTCCCGGACCCGCTTGCGTTCCTCGGGCCCGAGCGTCGGTTCCACCCCGTGCTGGTGTCCCGTCCGCAGCTCGACGGCCTCGAAGCCCGCCGCCTCCAGCTTCGTGATGACAGTCTCCAGGTCCCAGTCCTTCAGGACGTTGTACGTGACTGCGCCAAGATGC
Source organism: uncultured Solibacteraceae bacterium (assembly GCA_964541065.1). Classification (GTDB taxonomy): domain Bacteria; phylum Acidobacteriota; class Terriglobia; order Bryobacterales; family Bryobacteraceae; genus VFZS01. Next base: position 5,666 of record CAZIRH010000175.1, on the reverse strand, counting down.
ATATCGACTCCTCGCTGAAGGCTCATTGTACACCGAGGGAATTCAGGAGTGAGGAGTCAGGGGTCAGAAATCAGGAGTCAGGTGCTACGGGTTGTTTTGCGCCGGGTAACGCACTACAGTGAAGTTCCGGAGCGTGACCGTCTCGGCGGTCGAGGACTGCATGTGCCCGCGAAAATCGACGGTGAGCGGGCTGGCCAGTGAGTCTGTGGCCAGTCCGACGCCGGCCGCCAGCGTCAGAGCGCTGCCCCAGGTCTGGACGCTCCAGTGCGCCCCGCTGGCATTGATTCCCGCCTCGGCCTTGCCGGTCACCCTGGATTCGCCCATGGCCGCGCTGCGCGTCACCATCGTAGTGCCGCCCCAGCGCACTTCGATGACGAAACCTGTCCCCGCGCCCTCGTGCGAGTAGTCGAAGCGGATGTCCACGCGGTCCCCGGGCTGGAGGAAGCTGGCCGGGAACGTGCAACTGCCCAGCCGGGTGCTCGCGGTAGCGCTGGTGCTCACCCCCGTGTTCGAGCACATCACTTGGGGCAGCGTATACACCAGGCCGGCCGCCACGCCCTTGCGCGCCTGCTGCGTCGAGTTCTGCCAGGAGTCGCCGTCGCTGCGCGTGCTCGGATCCGCCGTCGTGCCCGTCTCCTGCCAGGCCGCCCGCGTGGCCGACCCCGAAGCCCGGAACGTCACTCCCGCCACCATCCCGCTGGCGTCCACAAAGCCCACCTCCGCTCCGCTCTCGCCCTGCCAGCTTTGCAGCGGCTGCGACCCCTGGCTCTGCCCGCCCCGCACCGTCAGCCCGGTCACCCCGGCCCCCGGCGTGGCGTCGTAGACGTACACCGTCGTCACCCCCAGGTTGTTGCCCACCGACAGCCGCCGGTTCGAGTCGTCCCACGTCAGCCGGCTCGCGTTCTGCGCCAGGTTGCCTTGGCTGTCCACAAACGGCAGCACCCCCGCGGTGAAGCCCGTGAACAAGCAGGCGTTCCACACCACATCCGCCCCGTTCGAGATCAGGCACCGGTTCGCCTCTCCCAGGCTCAATGCCTGCCACGTCGTCGGGGTTGTCCCCTGAGCCACGATCAAGTCCCCGCGCTCTGGCCCCCCCGCCAAGGTGTCGCTGTGGGGGTCGCCCAACAGCGCGTGACCCAGCGCCGCGCGCGCGTCCGCCAGGCGCGGATCCTGCGTTGTGACGTACCGGTTGAAGGCCGACGGCTGCTCGTAGGTGCCGTCCAGCGCCGCCTTCTGGTCTGCCGTGGGGTCGTTTTCCGTGGAGTGTGTCGGGTAGTTCAGCGCCAGTTTTGACTCCTGGATGGCCGCGTCCGCGGCGATGTTGAAGTCCCAGATCACGCCCTCGGCAATCTGGGGATCAGGATACGTGCCGGTCAGCGCTCCTCCCGCTTCCATCAACTCGCCGGCCCCGCCTTCGAACCGGTAGGCGGCCTCCAGGACGTCCCCCACCTGCGGGGTGGCTACTACGCTGAAGCTGATCACGTTGTTGCTCAGTGTGAAGTCCACGCCCGGCCGTTGCCGCAGCCCGTTACGGTACAACTCCAGGCTGGTCGGCGGGGTGGGAGGGTCGGCCAGGGTGAAAGTCACGTTCGAGCCGTTGATCAGCCCGGCCGGGGTCTCGGCGTCCACGAAGACCACTGCACCTACGGTGCTGGAGCCGCACGGCCCCGAGGTGCCGTCCACCCGCACGCAGTCGCTCAAGTTGCCGCTGACCCCCTCCAGCGCCCCGCTCGCTCCGATATACGCTGCCCGCGACGGCGCGTAGCTGCTGCCTTTCACCGGCCGGATCGCCAGGTCCTCCACCAGGCCCTCCACGTCCGACTCCTGAACTCCCTCCGGCGGCAGCCCCCCGCCCCCCTGGCTCGAACTGGCCACGCGCACGTCCCGCAGCGTCAGCGGAACGCTGCTCGGCGGCACCGCCCAGATTTCCGTGAACTGGATGCGACCGTCGCTCGCATACCGCACGGTGTATGTGGCCGCCGGCGTGGCGTTCGTGGTCGGCACCAGTTGCACGCGCAACACGCCGTTGACCACCGGCGTCGTCAGGCTGTGCATGGCGATGACCGAGTAGTCCACCGCCGAGAAGCTCTTCCACTCGATAAACAGCGTGCCGCTGAAGAACGTGCCGTCGGCTTTGTACAACACATCCTGAATCGTGGTCAGGGGCGGGACCGCCCACAGCGTCGAACACATCCACAGCGCCAGAATTCCACCAAAGCGACGGGCCATCACGATTTGCCTCCCCATTTGAGGTCCAGGCCGGCTAGCAATCCGGCCCGCTTCAGTGTAGCCGCCGCCCCGCGTCTGACAACCCCGGTCACATGGGCGCTACGTTCCTAACTGCATGGGAATACACGGCTTCGAGGCCCCGCGATTTCCGCTCCAGTCTTGTGACTGGGGTGCCCCCTAGTGTCGGGTCCCGCAAATACCTCTGCTACAGCAGCTCGTGGGACAGGCACCCAGAGGGTACCCGGCCTCTCGGCCAGGTAAGTTCCTACGGTCAAGCAACTCTTGGGGACAGGACCCTACCGCCACCCGCCCGCGGCCGTGATCCGCTCCGCGTTTAGGTACGGCCGGAGCGCCTCCGGCACGACCACGCTGCCGTCGGCCTGCTGGCAGTTCTCCACCACCGCCACCCAGGTCCGCCCGATGGCCAGCCCACTGCCGTTGAGTGTATGCACGAATTCGCTCTTCCCCTTGGCCCCCCCGGTCACGGGTCCGTGGAAAGATTTCGCCCGGATCCCAGCCCGCCGCGCCTGAAACGCCTCGAAGTTCGAGCACGAGGAAATCTCCTTGTACTCGCCCAGCCCCGGCAGCCACACTTCGATGTCGTAGGTCTTGGCGGAGGAGAACCCCATGTCGCCCGTGCACAGCACCACGGTGCGATAGGGCAGCCCCAGCCGCCGCAGGATGTCCTCCGCGTCCCCGGTCAGCGTCTCCAGTTCGTCGTAGCTCTGCTGCGGCCGGGTGAACGTCACCAGTTCCACCTTCTGGAACTGGTGCTGCCGGATGATGCCCCGCACGTCCCGCCCATAGGAACCCGCCTCGCTGCGGAAGCACGGGGTGTAGGCGCACAACCGTATGGGCAGCCGCTCGGCCTCCAACGTCTCGCCGCGGAACAGGTTTGTCACTGGTACCTCAGCCGTCGGCGCCAGCCAGAAATCGTACCCCTCGCACTTGAAGAGGTCCGCGGCGAACTTGGGCAACTGGCCGGTCCCGTACAGGCTGGCCGAGTTGATCAGGAACGGCGGCAGCACCTCGGTGTAGCCGTGCTCGCGCGTGTGCACATCCAGCATGAAGTTGATGAGCGCTCGTTCGAGCTTCGCCCCCGCGTTCCAGTACACCGCAAACCGCGCCCCCGTGACCTTGGCCGCGCGCTCCAGATCCAGGATGCCCAGCTCCGGCCCCAGGTCCCAGTGCGCCTTGGGCGGGAAGTCGAGCCGTCGCGGCTCGCCCCAGCGGCGCACCTCGAGGTTGTCTTCCGCGCTGCGCCCCGCCGGCACCGACACGTGCGGCAAATTGGGAATCCCGGCCAGAGCCTCCCGGAACGCCTCGTCCTGTCGCTGGACCTGCTGCTCGAGCGCCACGATGCGCTCGGTCATCTCGCGCACCGCCTGCTGGCGCGCAGTGGTATCCGCGCCCTGCTGGCGCAGCTTGCCGATCTCGGCGCTCTCGGCGTTCTTCAGCGCCTTGAGTTGCTCGGCCTCGGTGATGGCCGCCCGCCGCTGTGCGTCCAGCTCACGGAAGGCCTCCACATCCAGAGCGAAACCCCGCGCGGCCAGCCGCTCGGCCACCTGCTCCAGATGGGCGCGGAAAGACGCCAGGTCATGCACCCTTCCATGCTAGCAGGGCGGTTCGTCGTTTTTCTCTTTTCACCCGCGCCACTTTCGCGTATAATCGCACGAGATAGGAGGTCGCTATGGCCAAGAAGCCTGCAAAGGGCGGCTGCGGCAGCAAGCCGAAGAAGGCGCCCTGCAAGAAACCTTAGTCGTCGTGGGGGCCGGGCGCGCCCGGCCCTTGCCTATCCCCCGATGCCATCGGCCCCCTCATCCGTTACACTGTCACTGGGAGGCGCTTAACCGATGGCCCCGCAGCCCACCCTCCAGGTCGCCGCTGAGCTTCCTGCCCGGTTCGCCGGCCTCGAACCGGAGGATGTCGTCCGCGCGTTCCGCCTCATGTACACCTCCCGCCGCCTGGACGACCGCGAGATCCTGCTGAAGCGCCAGAACCGCATCTTCTTCCAGGTCAGCGGCGCCGGCCATGAGGCCGTCTGCGCCGCCGCCGGCCTGGCCCTGAGAGCGGGTCACGACTGGTTCTACCTCTACTACCGCGACCGCGCGCTGTGCCTGGCGCTCGGGGTCACCGCGCTCGACATGCTCCTTCAGGCCGCCGGCGCTGCCGAGGACGTGGCCTCCGGCGGGCGCCAGATGCCCTCCCACTGGGGTTCTCCGGCGCTGCACATCGTCAGCACCTCCTCGCCCACCGGCAGCCAGTTCCTCCAGGCCGTCGGCTGCGCCGAAGCCTGCCGCTACCTCGACCCGCACAGCGACGAGGTCGTGCTGGTCACCTGCGGCGACGGCGCCACCAGCGAAGGCGAGTTCTTCGAGTCCCTGAACGCCTCCTGCCTGAAGCGCCTCCCCGTGCTGTTCCTCATCGAGGACAACGGCTACGCCATCTCCGTGCCCGTCGAGTGCCAGACCGCCGGCGGCAGCATCTCCAGGCTGGCCTCCGGCTTCCCGCACCTCCTCATCCGGGAGGTGGACGGTACGGACTTCCTCGCCTCCTACCAGGCCCTGCGCGAGGCCGCCGCTTACTGCCGCGCCGGCCAGGGGCCGGCGCTGGTCCACGCCCACACCATCCGGCCGTACTCGCACTCGCTCTCCGACGACGAGCGGGCTTACAAGACCGCCGCCGAGCGCGCCGCCGAAGCCGCCCGCGATCCCCTCGTTCGCTTCCCCGAATGGCTGCTCGCCGAGGGCATCCTCGACCGCCGCGCGTTGGACCTGCTCACTCAGGAGGTCGATCAGGAAATTCACGAGGCCACTGAGTACGCCTTGCGCGCCGAGCCGCCCGCGCGCGGCTCCGCCCTCCTCCACCTGTACTCCGACAAAGTGGAACCCGCGTCGGAGGAGTTCTCCACCGCACCGTGCTTCGAAGGCCAGCCCCGCACCATGGTGGACGAGATCAATCTCACCCTGGCCGAGGAGATGCGCCGCAATCCCCGCATCGTCGTCTTCGGCGAGGACGTGGCCGATTGCAGCCGCGAAGAAGCCTTGCAGGAAGTCAAGGGCAAGGGCGGCGTCTTCAAGGCCACCGCGGGGCTCCAGACCGAGTTCGGCTCGAGGCGCTGCTTCAACACCCCCGTGGCCGAAGCCGCCATCGTGGGCCGCGCCACCGGCATGGCCACCCGGGGCCTGAAGCCCGTCGCCGAGATCCAGTTCTTCGACTACATCTGGCCCGCCATGACGCAACTGCGCGATGAGCTCGGCACCCTGCGCTGGCGCTCCAACGGCGGCTTCTCCTGCCCGGCGGTGATTCGCGTGGCCATCGGCGGGTACTTGAGCGGCGGCGCCATCTCCCACAGCCAGTGCGGCGAGGTCGCCTTCACCCACATCCCCGGGCTGCGCGTGGTGATGCCCTCGAACGCCCTGGATGCCTGCGGCCTG
>CAZIRH010000174.1:0-9339 GCA_964541065.1 uncultured Solibacteraceae bacterium | reverse complement strand
GCTGGGGATCACCGATCAGCCGCTGGCGGCCCTGGCCAAGCGCGAGGAGTGGATCTACGTCTACGGGCAGGAGGACGAGCCGGTGGTGTTGGACCGCTTCTCGCCCGTGCTGCACCTGGTCCAGAGCGTGCGCGACGAGGCGCACCGCTTCGCCGTGACCTTCCACCGCACGCGGCGCGACGCGGCGCGGCTGCGCTCGGAACTCGAGCAAATCCCGGGCATCGGCCCCCGCACGGTCGAGAAGCTGCTCAAACACTTCGGCAGCGCGGTGCGAGTGCGTGCCGCCTCCGAGGAGGAACTGGCTGCCGCGCTGGGCAAGGCGGCAGCGCGAAGTGTGCGTGCGTTTTGCGCCGAAAGAGAGGGCGGCGTACCGTAGGGCCACGGGGCTGGCGCCGCTGGCAACGGGCCGGCGAGGAATTGCCCCGATCGACGCCCCGGAGCCGGCCGGACCACGACAGGAGTACAATCGGAACTGGAGGTTGGGATGGAAGCTATCGGAGTCGATGGCTTGCCTCCGGAGCTGGTGCGCACACTTCGGGCCATGGTTCAGGTGATGAAGGCGCAACTCCGCAAGCAGGAAGGGCAGGCGGGGCGTGAGGTTCGCCCTCTTCCGGCGTGGCCCGGGGATGTGATCCGTCCGCTGACCCGCGAAGACCTCTACAGCGATGCCGGCCGAGCTTAGCCTGGTTGACACGAACGTTCTGGTGTGTGCGGTACTCAGAGGCGGCCGTATCTTTGACGTCCAGTTGGCTGCCACCATGCTCGCCAACGGCGTGCGCCGCATTCACACCTTCAATCGGTCGGATTTCGAGCGCTTTCCGGACTTGGAAGTGCTCACCCCGGAATAACCATGAACCTGTCGTCCCGCATGGCTCCGGAGTCGCTGGACCCCTCGTGGAGGCTGGTGGCCTTCGTGGACGTGGAAACCACCGGCCTATACGCGGACCGGGATGAAGTGGTCGAGCTGGCGGTGATCCTGGCCGCTTTTGATGCCGGGCTGGGCCAGATCAAGGGCATTGTGGATGAGTACGTGGGCTTGCGCGAGCCTGCCGTGCCCATCCACCCGGATGCTGCGGCCAAGCACCGGCTCACCCCGGAGCAATTGCGCGGACAGCGGCTGGATGAGGAGCGCGTCGCCGGAATCCTCAGCCGGGCCCACGTGCTGGTGGCGCACAACGCCTCCTTCGACCGCCCCTTCCTGGAACGCCTCTTCCCCGGTTTCCGCGCGAAAGCGTGGCTATGCACCAAAGAGGGCATCGACTGGCGGGGCAAAGGCCACTATTCCAGGAGCTTGGAGGACCTGCTCAGGAATCACGGCATCCGGATGGAGGGCCTCCACCGGGCGCGCGCCGACGCCACGGCGATGCTGGTGCTGCTTTCCCAGCCCAGCGCTTCGGGCGGGACTTACTTCGCGGAGCTGCTGAGGAACGCGGCGAGGACTGCCGGCGCGCCGCGGCGCCCGCGGTGATACGATCAGGCTGCTATGGCTGCGAGTCAAACCAGGTTGGCAGTGGCGGCGCTCTGCCTGGCGGCGCTAGCACAGGCCGCCGAGTTGCCCGACGAGCGCGTGCGCCGCTACATGAGCTACAAGTTCGGCATGTTCATCCACTGGGGGCCGTATTCGCTGGCCAGCGTGGAAGCCTCCTGGCCGATCATGCGGCCGGAGCGAAAGGAGCGCGGGGTGATCAGCGAGGCCGAGTACCGCCTGTTGCCCGCGCGGTTCAACCCAGTGAAATTCGACCCGAAAGCCTGGATCCGGCTGGCCCAGGAGGCGGGCCAGCGCTACATGGTCTTCACCAGCAAGCATCATGACGGGTTCGTGATGTTCGATTCGGCCTACACCGACTACAAGATCAGCAGCACGCCGTACAAGAAGGACCTGGTGGCGGAGCTGGCGGCGGCCTGCCGTGCGGCAGGCATGCCGCTGGGCTTCTACTACTCGCCGCCGGACATGAACCACCCGGGGTACCGCGACATCAGGAAGCCGTCCAGCGCCAACTGGCGCGGAGAGCCCACGCGCGCGGAATGGGTCACCTACCTGGACTACATGGAGGTGCAGTTGCGCGAGCTGCTCACGCGCTACGGCGAGCTGGCGGTGGTGTGGTTTGACGGCCTGGGCGGTGGGGCCTATGACGGGCTCCGCTTCCAGAAGCTGGTGCGCGAGCTCCAGCCCAGGGCGGTAATGAACAACCGCATCGGGGTCCCGGGCGACTTCGAGACCCCCGAGCAGTTCGTCCCCAAGACGGTGCCCGCGCGGCCCTGGGAGACCTGCATGACCATCAACCGCACCTGGGCCTACAACCGGGACGACACCAACTACAAGTCCGCCACCCAGTTGATCCGGATGCTGATCGAGGTGGCCAGCAGGGGTGGCAACTTCCTGCTGAACGTGGGGCCGACGCCGGAAGGAACCATCCAGCCGGAGTTCGAGGAGCGGTTGCGCGGGATCGGCGCTTGGCTGAAGGTGAACGGCGAAGCCATCTACGGGACGACCGCCGGTCCGCTCCAGGAGCTGCCCTTCGGTCGCACGACGGCCAAGGGCGGGACCATCTACGTGCACGTGTTCGACTGGCCGAAGGGGACTCTGGAGGTGGCCGGGCTGCGTGCGCGGGTGCGGCAGGTTTCCCTGCTGGCTGGAGGACAGCCGCTGCGGTTCACCCAGAGGGGCGACCGGCTCAGCGTTCAGGCGCCGGAGCAGGCGCCCGACCCGCATGCCACCGTGGTGGTGTTGCGCACCCGCTGAGCCCGCTGCGGTTCACGAGGCTGAGCTGGCGTTGTGGTTGCGCGCACGGGGCAAACATGCTAAGATGCGGGGAGCGCTATCGACAACGTGGCGCGTGTGCTTGCTACCTCTGCCCGCCTTGTTGTGTGGCCCGGACTAGCTTGCCAATGAAGACCAACTGCCTTTGTGCAGCTCCGAGGAGGAGACCATGACCAACATTTTTGTGGGGAACCTGTCCTATCAGACCACCCAAGACGAGCTGGAAGCAGCCTTCGCCGCCTTCGGCACAGTCGACAGTGTCCGCTTGGTGCGCGATCGCGATACCGGACAGTCGCGCGGCTTCGCGTTCGTCGAGATGGCCAACAACGCCGAGGCCACCGAGGCCATTAACTCGCTGAACGGCCGCGAGCTCAACGGCCGCGCACTGAACGTCAATGAGGCCCGGCCGCGCGAGGAGCGTTCCGGCGGCGGCGGCCGCCCCGGCGGCGGGAGCGGAAACCGCGGTGGCGGCTTCGGCCGTCGGCGCCGCGAGCCGCGGTGGTAAGCCAGCCGGCGGATCCCACTGACACACCGAAGACCACGCCAGCCAGCGTGGTCTCTTTGCCTGGCTCCGCCGGTGGCACAGCGGGCGGCGTCAATGACGTGGTGACGCCGCCGACGAGAGGCCACAGGTTCGAGTCCTCTACAGCCGACCAGCGTCGGGACGCGCTCAGGACCGCAGCGTCAGCAGGCGCGCCTGCACGGCGGCGAACTCCGCGCTCGTGACGGCAGGCTCATCGCGCTGAAGCCCCAACTCCCGGATATTGCGCCGCACCAGCTCGAGGCGCTCCGCGACAGGCGGGTGCGTCCGCAACAACTCCCCGATCAGTGCGGGGTCATCGCTCTCAAGCTGTCTCAACTTCTCGAAAAAGCTCACCAGCGCCTGCGGATCGTAGCCCGCCGCGGACAGGTAGTGCAGGGCCAGACGATCAGCTTCGCGCTCAAAGTCCCGCGAGCACTTCAAACCGGCCAGCCGGATCACCGGGCCGGAAGCGTCCCGCGCCAGGCCCACCAAGCGGCCGCGGAAGAACCGGAGCGCGAATGACCCCCATTCCAGGACCGCGTGACGGAAGCCCTTTCGCAGGGCGTGCCGCTCGGTGACGTGGGCGATCTCGTGGGCCACGGCCGCGGCCAGCTCGGCCTCCTCGCTGAGGCTCAGCATCAGCCCCGTAGTCACGTACACGAAGCCTCCGGGCAGCGCGAAGGCACTGAAGTGGGGGTCGTCGATGACCTTGGCGACGACCGGCACCCGCAAGCCGGCGCTCCGCGCGACTCTCTCCGCCACCCGATTGAGGTACTCCGTGACGGTACGGTCGTCTAGGATGCTGGCGCCCCGTTCGATCTTTTCGGCCCAGCGCCGGCCCAGAGCCACCTCCCGGTCCGGCGGAACGGCTTCGCCCTCGCCTTTCCAGCCGCGCTTGAAGCGCCTCCCCGCCTCTCCGAGGCCCTTCCCCAGTTGGGGGAGCTTCCTGCCGCCGAACAGGAGCACCAGGAGGCCCAGGATGACGAGCAGCTCAGGCCAACCCACGGACCTCATACGCGCCTCCCTTCGCGACTCCCATTGTCGGAGCGGGGCCCCGCACACGTCAACAGGCGCCGGCGCGGCGATAGACTGTGACGAGACACCCGGAGCCACCGAGAGACACCGGTGGAGTGGAGGGAGGGAGACGAGATGACTGAGCAAGCCGGTCACCGGAGCCATGGTGGCAGCGTGAGCCTCCCCCGGCCCGCGCTGAAGCGAATTCTCGCAGTGCTGGCGTCCGTGGTCGTCTGGAGTGCGGCGCTGTTTGTCTCCGCCGGCCGGTGGGACTGGACGCGCGGATGGATCTACTTCGGCGTCAGCCTTCTCAGCGTCGGGGTGAACACAGTGGCCATGCTCCGGAAGAACCCCGGGTTGATCGCCGCGCGGGGAAACCTGCACCGCAAGGAAATAAGGACCTTCGACAAGGTCTTCATGGCGCTCTACGTGCCCACCTCGCTGGCTCTCCCGGTGGTGGCGGGCCTGGACGCGGTTCGTTTCGCTTGGACGCCCCTGCCTTGGGAGACGCTCTACCCGGGCGTGCTGGTGCTGTTGCTGGGCGTCGCCCCGGTGGCGTGGGCAGTGGCCAGCAATCCTTTCCTGGAGGTTACCGTTCGCATCCAGACCGACCGCGGGCACCGCGTGGTCAGCACGGGGCCATACCGGTTCGTGCGCCACCCGATGTACCTGGGCGCCAGCCTGGGCTTCATCGGGGCGCCGCTGGTCCTGGGCTCGCTGTGGGCCTTCGTGCCGGCGGGCCTCGCGGTGGTAGTGTTCGTCCTCCGCACGATACTGGAAGACCGCACATTGCGCCGGGAGCTGCCCGGCTACGAAGAATACGCCCAGCACACCCGCTACCGGCTGCTGCCCGGCGTGTGGTAGGCGCCGGGTTCAGCAGGTTGATATCCGTGGTGCGATCCAGTAACCTCTCAGTGTGACCATCCGGAAGTCTCTCTTTCTGTGCGCGGCCGCAGTCGCCGCCGCCGTGGTCGCCCGCGAGGCCGCCATCTTTTCGCTTCTGAAAAGCGACGCTGCCATTGGCAGGCAGGCCGCCGGATGCTATCTGCTCCCCACCAACCAGTTGCTGCGGCCCTGGGGCGAGCCGGCCCTCATCGCCGGCCGCCCGGTGGATCTGGCCTTCGATTCCTCGGGGCGCCTGCTGGCGGTGCTGAACTGGCGCGGTATCCTGCTTCTGGAGCCCAAGACCGGCGCGCAACTGGCCGAGATCAAGACGCGGCCCACCTCCTACACCGGCGTGGCGTTCCGCCCCGGCGACCACGAACTCTGGGCCGCCGAGACGGCGCGCAATGGCCCGGACAGCATCCTCATCGCGGAGCTTTCCGACCTGGGCCTGCCGGGGGGGACTGGACGTATCGACCTGCCCGGTCATCCCGTGCCCGCGGGCATGGCCTTCTCGAAAGACGGCGCCACCGCCTTTGTGGCCTTCTCGCGCAGCAACTCGCTGGCGGTGGTTGATGCCCGCGCGCGGCGCCTCCTGCGCGAAGTCGAGGTGGGCATGGCGCCGCACGGGGTCGCCGTGGCGGCAAAGGCCGGCCAGATCTTCGTTTCGAACCGCGGCGGCCGGCGGCCCGTCTCCGGCGACACGCTGGCTCCGAGCAGCGGCGCCCAGGTAGCCAGCGATCCCACCACCGGCGCCAGCATCACGGGCACGCTCAGCGTGATTGACGCCGCCTCGTACGCCGTGCGCGAGATCCCGGTGGGCCTCGCTCCCTCGGGCCTGGCGCTCAGCCCGGACGAGAAGATCCTGGCGGTGGCCAACGGCCACTCGGATTCGGTCTCCTTGGTGGACACCGGCACGCTGGCCCGGACTGACGTCAAGATCCCTACCTACCCCGAGGCGGCGCTGGGCAGCCAGCCCATCGCCGTGGCCTTCTCGCCAGACGGCGCCACCCTCTACGTGGCCTGCGGCGGCAACAACGCCATCGCGGTGGTGAAGCGCGCCGGGAAGGGCTGGCAAGTCGCTGGCGCCGTGCCCACGGCCTGGTTCCCCTCGGCGCTGGCCGTGGACACCGAGGGCGCCCTCCGCGTGGTCAGCATCAAGGGCCTCGGCAACACCGCCGACCGGAAAGGTGCCTTCAACTCGCGGCAATATGAGGGCTCGCTCGAGCGGATGCCGGCGCTCGCGCCCCCCCAAATCGCCGCAGGCACCCGCGAGGTGCGCGCTGCCAACAGCCCCAGGTTCTCACCTGCCGGCGGGGTGGCGAACCTCTCCAGACTCGACATCCGCCACGTGTTCTTCATCGTCAAGGAGAACCGCACCTACGACCAGGTTTTTGGGGACATCCCGAGGGGGAATGGCGACCCGAAGCTGGTCATGTATGGTCGCCAGATCACCCCGAACCATCACGCCCTGGCCGAGCACTACGTGCTCCTGGACAACTTCCATACCGGCGGGGCCATCAGCTTCGACGGCCACCACTGGCTCATGCAGGGCTTCGTCAGCGACTACGTCGAGCGCGCCTTCGCCGCCTCCCCGCGCGGCTATGCCTGGAACATGAGCGACGCGCTGACCGTTTCCCCGGCCGGGTTCTTCTGGCAGGGCGCGCGGCGGCCGCTCGAGGTGCGCATCTACGGAGAATTCTGCCTGCCGGCGCGCTGGGACCCCGCGCGCCAGTTGGCCGTGGACATGGACGAGAAGGGGCTGCGAAGCTGGAGCGAGTACTGGCGGCTCTACAGGGAAGGGAACTGGCAGACCGCGGTGGGCTCCCGCAGCGGCGTGCCCGCGCTCCAGAAGTTCATCGACCCGCGCTACCCTCATAGCTCGACCAGCATCCCGGACCAGCTTCGTGCCGAGGAGTTTCTGCGCGAGTTTGCGGAGTTCGAGAAAAACGGGCGCCTGCCGCAGTTGATCGTCATGACGCTCAACAGCGACCACACCACCGGCACCCGCCCCGGCTTCCCCACCCCGCGCGCCATGGTGGCGGACAACGACCTGGCCCTGGGCCGCATCGTCGAAGCCATCTCGAAGAGCCGCTTCTGGGCGCACAGCCTCATCCTGGTTGTCGAAGACGACGCTCAGGACGGCCTGGACCATGTGGACGGCCACCGCACCGTCGCCCTGGCCGCCGGCCCGCTCATCCGCCGCGGCGTCGTGGACTCGAACCACTACAACCACACCAGCATGGTGCGCACCATCCAGGAGATCTGCGGCATCCCGCCGCGCACCCGCGCACTGGCCAGCGCCCGGGCGATGACCAGCATTTTCACCACCCAGGCGGATCCCGCTCCCTACCGGTGCCTGAGCCCCGGCGTGGCGCTCGACGAAATGAACCCGCCGCTCAAGGCCCTGGCTGGCCGCCGTCTGTGGGCCGCGCGGCAGTCGCTGGCCATGAACTGGGCGCAGCCGGACGATGTCCCGGCCGCCGTTCTCAACCGCATCCTGTGGTGGGACGCCAAGGGCTACGACCGGCCGTATCCGAAGCTGCGGTAGCGGTTCCACCGGCGGCAGTTCCTTCAGGCCGCATCTGATAAGATTGACCCGGTATGAAACGCGTAACCTCCCGGCGCAACCTGTTCCGCGCGGCCGGCGCGGTCTGTCTGACGCCGCCCGGTGGAACTCGGGCCGCGGCTCCGTATGTGACCGGAGCATTGGATCTGAAGGTCAGGCGCGTGGACCGCACGTGGATCAACCTGCCCTACCGCGAGGTGCCCGCGCGGAACATGATCCGCGAGCTGCCGCACTGGACCATCTTCGAGATATGCAAGGTCACCCTCGGCTGCGGCGTCGTAGGCTTCGGCGAGACCATGGTCTACTACACCTGGGGCCGGGTCACGGAGCCGGCAGTCGCGCGCGTGACCGGACGCAGCGCTGCCGAGCACATGTGGGACGATTCGTTGGGTTGCGGCCTCCAGATGGCGCTCTTCGACGCCGTCGCCAAAGCCGCCGGCGTGCCGCTCTATCGCCTGCTGGGGCGCAAGCGGCGCGAGCGGCCCTTCGTGAGCTGGTGGGCCATCGACATGCCGGCCGAGGATTGGGTGCTGGAGTGTCGCGATGCCATCGCCCAGGGTTACACGGATCTCAAGACCAAGGCCCGCCCGTGGTTCGACCTCGATCACCAGTGCCGTGTGCTCACCAAGACGCTGCCGCCGCACTTCAAGATCGACTTCGATTTCAACAGCATGCTGCTGGACAGCTCCCGCGCCGCCCGCTACCTCGCAGAGATCGAGAAGTACCCGCAGGTGGCCATCTGGGAGAGCCCCATCCCGCAGAGCGACGTGGCCGGCAACAAGTCCCTCCGCACGCAGACCCGCGTGCCCATGGCCATGCACTACGGCTCGCCGCCCATCATGACCGCGCTCAAGGAGGAGGTCTGCGACGCCTTCGTCATCGGCGGCGGGGCGGGCCGCGTCATGGAGCATGCCGCGGTGGCGGCGGCCGCCGACAAGCCGTTCTGGCTCCAACTGGTGGGCACCGGCGTTACGGCCGTCTGGGCGCTCCACTGCGGCGCCGTGCTCAGCCACGCCCGTTGGCCCGCGGTCAACTGCCACCAGCTCTACACCCATCAACTGGTCCGCCCGGCCATCAAGGTCGAGAACGGCGCCGCGCCGGTGCCGGAGGCGCCGGGCCTGGGAGTCGAGCTGGACGAAGACGCCGTGGCGCGGTTTCGCATCGAGCCGCTCAAGCAGGAGCCGTACCCGGCGCCCGACCTGCTGATCGCCATTCGCTGGCCGTCCGGAGCGACGAGTTACTACGCCCACGCGCGCCAGTATTGGGACGATTTCCTGGGCGGGCGCCTGCCCCTGTTTCCCAAGGGGGTGTACCTGGAACGCATCCCCGATGACGGCAGTCGTGAGTGGAAGGAGCTGCAAGCCCGCGCCGCTCAAGGCGGCGTGCATAGTGGGGGCAGGCCGCGGTGAAGTTCATAGATCTGAGTCACGCGATTGAGGACCGCATGACGCCCTACCCGGGGCTGCCCTCCCCGAAGGTCGGGGCCATGCTGACCCACGAGGAATCGCGCCCGCGCTACGCCGGGAAGGCGGAGTTCTACGTCAGCCAGGTGGAAATGGTCGGCAACACCGGCACCTACTTGGACAGCCC
>CAZIRH010000173.1:0-9340 GCA_964541065.1 uncultured Solibacteraceae bacterium | reverse complement strand
GCTGGGGGCGACACCGTGGCGCGCGCTTCAGCGCGCCGGGGTACCCTTTGGGTCGGGGCTTGAGCCCGCAGTCCGCGAGCGGCGAACTGAAGTTCGCCGCGGCACGCTCAAGCGTGCGCCACGATCTGCGCAGGACTTCTTCAGCAGCCCCTACGGCGTGGCCTCTTTCTGGGGCGTGTCTTTGGTCTCGGTGCTGGGTTTCTCGCCCCAGATGTGCTCGCTGAACCACTCGTAGTTTTGTTGCATGACGTGGAGCAGTTCCTTCGGCTTCGAGATTCCGTGGCCGAATCCCTTATAGACCACCAGCCGGACGGGCACCTTGCGGTCCCTCAGCGCCTGATAGAGCTCGTAGGCGTTGGGCAGCGGGACGCGCTGGTCCCTTTCCCCGTGCTGGATGAGGGTCGGCGTTTTGGCTGTGGCGACGTAGGAGACGGGTGAAGTCTTCTTGTAGATCTCCGGGTCGTCCCAGGGCGTGGCCTGCAAGTACTGGCGAGTGAAGGGATGGATGTCGGTGTTGACGTAGTACGTCATCCAGTCGCTGATCCCGGCGCCGACCGACACGGCCTTGAAACGGTCGCTGTAGCAGGCGATGAAAGCGGAGATGTAGCCGCCCTGGCTCCAGCCCATGGCGCCCAAGCGCTGCGGGTCCACCAGGCCCAGCTTGATCAGGTGATCGACGCCCGAGATCACGTCCCAGTAGTCGCCGACCCCGAGATTGCGAACGTTCAACGATCGGAACTTCTCCCCATATCCCGCCGAGCCACGGTAGTTCGGCAACAGGAGCAGAGCGCCTTTGGCGGCGAATCGCTCGAGCGGGTAGGTACGATCCGACCGCAGGTACGGCGTATCGACCCCGGTCGGCCCCCCATGGATCACCACCAGCAGAGGATACTTCCGCGTGGCGTCGTAGTCCGCCGGCTTGATCAGGACTCCCTCAAGCGGCGTTCCGTCGGTCGATTTCCAGGAGACCACCTCCCGCCGGGCCAACTGGAAGCGCTTGAACTGCTCGCTCGTGTTGGTGATTTTCTCGGGCCGGAACGGCTCCACGGTGGAGATGCACACCTCGAAGAACTCTCCCACGGAGGCGCCCCTGAACGCCATCTTCTTGTGGTCGCGAGTGAAGGAAACCGAGTCCCCGCTGTAGGTGTCGCTGCCTGCGACGCGTCGAACCTCCCGGGTAGCCGGGTTGAGGCGGAAGAGGTGACTGCTGGTCTTCTGCTGCGCTCCGAAATAGATCCCATCGTCGCCCCAGGCGATGAGGTACGGGTTCTCGTCGAAGCCGGCTGTCAGCAGCGTCGGCTGGCCTCCCTCAGCCGGAACCACTGCGATCCGGCTGTTCAGATAGAAGAAGTACCTCTGGCCGTGGGCCGTGCTGTAAGCGATCTGCCGGCCGTCGGGAGACCAGACGGGGTTACTGTCTGGACCGTAGGCATCGACGATCTTCTTCCAATGCTTGTCGCTCAAGCGAACGGTGTAGAGATCGACGGTGTCAAAGGAGTCGAAGTCCGGGTCTTTGGCTGCGCTGAACGCGATGTAGCGCGAGTCCGGGGACCAGGCGAAGCCGGACACGGTGAACTCATCGCCCCTGGTCAGTTGCTCCGGCTTGGGCAGCTTCTTCGGGTCCGCCGGGATGACCTCCGGCACCCGCAGCGTCCAGAGGTGGCTCATCAGGTGGTCGCGGTCCACCAACTCGAACTCCCCGTACTTGTCCTGGCGCTCCTTTCTGGGCTTGGATTCCGGCCCGGTGGAGACCAAGGCGATCATGGCGCCATCGGGCGACCACTTGTAGGACCTCAGGGGCATTTCGCCATCCGTCAGAGCGACGGCCTCACCTCCGAACGGGGAGATGACGTAGAGCTTGTTCTTTCCGTCGCGATCGGATGAGAACAGGAGGCGCAGGCTGTCGGGCGACCATTCCGCCCCGCCGGCGCCCTTCTTCCCGCTCGTCAACTGGAGTCGGCGGCCCGCCCGGACGTCGTACAGCCAGAGCTGTGACACGAAGGCGTTGTCAGTCCAGTTCGCTTCCGTGACGGAGTAGGCCACGTAGTTGCCGTCCGGGGAGATGCGCGGGCTGCCGGCGCCCCGGAACTCCAGGGACTGCTCAATGGTCGGGACTTCGCCGAGTGCGCACAGGGCGAGGGCCAGCGCAATCAGAAGGGTGGTTCGGCTCATGGGTAGATTATGGCGCGGTACCGGCCTGCGTGGCCAGCCGGTTTCCACTGCTCCCCCGGCCGAGGCGCACGCCCTCGACGAACTCCGCCCCGGCGTCATCGGTGATGTCGTAGTTGGCTGTCACCCGCAGTATAATGGGGCCGGCCTGACCCGCTCCTGCGTTTAGGGTGAGGGCTCTGCGGGTGAAGAGCCGTTGGGTGAGCAGCCTTGTGCGGGATTGCCGGATTCACACATAGGAATGGCGTTGCTGATCGGGATCTGATCCAGCGGGCCACGTCGTCGCTGGTGCATCGGGGCCCCGACCAGCAGGGCGTGTACGAGTCGGACAGCATCTCCCTGGGAGTGGTCCGCCTGCGCATCATCGATCTGGAAGGCGGCGACCAGCCCATCCGCTCCGCGGACGGCGACACCGTCATCGTCTTCAACGGAGAGATCTACAACTACCGGGAGCTGCGCCGCGAGTTGGAAGCGCTGGGGCGCCAGTTCCGCACGCGCTCTGACACGGAGGTGGTCCTGGAGGCTTTCCGGCAGTGGGACACGGAGTGTTTCGCGCGGCTGCGCGGCATGTTCGCCGTGGCGCTGTGGAGGGAATCTCGGAAGCGCCTGGTGCTGGCCCGCGACCGGCTGGGCATCAAGCCCCTGTACTTCCACCGGCGGGGCGCGGAGCTCTGTTTCGGGTCCGAGCTGAAGGCCATCCTGGCGCACGCCGAAGTGGAACGGCGCCTGAACCTGGCGGGCCTGAACCACTATCTTTCGCTGAACTATGTGCCTTGCCCCTACACCCTGGTGGAGGGCATAGAGAAACTCCCGCCGGGGCACTGGCTGGAGTGGCAGGAGGGCCGGGTTCGCACGGAGCCGTATTGGCGTCTCGAATTCCGGCCGCGCCGTGGCCTGGGGCTGGAAACGGCGGTGAAGGAGCTGGACCACCTGCTGCGACAGGCTGTGCGCGAGCACTTGATCTCGGATGTCCCGCTGGGGATCTGGGCCAGCGGGGGCATTGATTCCTCGACCATCCTGCACTATGCGGCGCAGGAGGCGGCCGGGCGCCTGAAGACCTTCTCGATCTCCTTTGCCGAGCGGAGCTTCGACGAGAGCCGCTACTTCCGCCAGGTGGCCGCGCACTACGGCACGGAGCACCATGAGGCGGACCTGAACCCGTCGCTCGATCTGGCGGGAGCGGTCGAGGAGCTAGCCTACTATTCCGACGAGCCGAGCGCGGATGCCGGAGCCTTGCCGGTGTGGTTCCTCTCCCGCATGAGCCGCCAGCACGTCACCGTGGCCCTGAGCGGCGAGGGCGCCGACGAGCTGTTCGGCGGCTACGTCAGCTACCGCGCCGACCGTCTGGTGCCGTGGATCTCCCGGCTGCCGCTCGGGCTGCGAAGGCTGGCCCTCAGCGGCCTCCGGCGATGGCCGGTCTCCGACGACAAGGTCAGCCTGGAGTACAAGGCGAAGCGTTTCCTGGAAGGCTCGTTCCTGTCCCCGGACGAGGCGCACTGCTACTGGATGGGAGCGTTCTCGCCGGCCCAGAAGCGCGAGCTTTGCGCGGCCGCTGAGCACAATGGGTTGGCCGACCTGTTCCAGGCGCTGCCGCCGGAGGCGCGGCAGTGCGGCTACGTCAACCGCTACCTCTGGTTCGACCAGCTCTTCTATCTGCCCGACGACATCCTCTACAAGTGCGACCGCATGAGCATGGCGCACAGCCTCGAAGTGCGGCCGCCCTTCCTGGATCATCGCGTGGTCGAGTTCGCCGCCACGCTGCCCGAAGACCTGAAGATCCGCGGGCGGCGTCTCAAGTACGTGCTCCGCGAGCTGATGCGCGGCAAGCTGCCCCCGGCTGTGCTGCGGCGGAAGAAGGAGGGGTTCGACATCCCGGCGCACGAGTGGCTGCGGGGACCGCTCAAGCCGCTGCTCACGGACACGCTGACCGCGGAGGCGATCCGCCGCGCCGGGGTCTTCCGCGAGGAGGCCGTCCTGGAGGCTGTGCGCAGCCACTTGGAGAGGCGTGTTAACCTCGGATTTCACCTATGGGGACTGTTGACCCTGTTCCTGTGGATGGACAGGTGGAAGATCCGGGGCGCGCCGCCGGAAGCGGCTTGGCGGGAGGCGCGCGCGCCGGTGCGGGCCTACGCTGGGAACTGATCGTCGTTCTGTTCGCCGCCCTCATCTACCTGGGCGGAATCCTCAGCCCGCCCTCGCTGATGGACGATGTGGACGCGGTGCAGGCCCAGATCGCGCGCACGATGCTCGAGAGTGGCGACTGGGTGACGGCCCGGCTGGACGGCGTCCCCTACCTGGAGAAGGCGCCGCTGAAGTACTGGCTCATGGCCGCGTCGTTCGCCGTCTTCGGCGTGCACGACTGGGCGGCGCGCATTCCCATGGCGCTGGCGGCCATCCTGCTGTGCTGGGTGACGGCGCGGTTTGGAGTCTGGGCCTTCTCGGCGGAAGCGGGCTTCTACGCGGGCCTGGCGCTGGCCACCTGTGCGGGGCTGTTCCTGTTCACCCGGATCCTGATCCCGGACGTGATGCTCACGCTGGCGGTGACGCTGGCCCTGTGGTCGTTGCTGCGAGCGCTGGATGAAGACGAGGCGCGCCCGCGCCTGTGGGCGGCGGTGCTGGCTGCCAGCCTCGCCGCGGGGGTCTTGCTGAAGGGCCTGATCGCGCTGGTGGCGCCGGCTGGCGCGGGCTTCTTCTACCTGCTGGCGACGCGCCAGTTGTTCTCGCGGCGCACGTGGCAGCGGCTGCGTCCGCTTTCCGGACTGCTGATCTTCTTGGGCCTGGCTGCGCCCTGGCACGTGGCGGCGACGCTGGCCAACCCGCCGTATTTGGACTTCACCCTGAAGAGCGAGCCGGGCCGCTACCGGGGGTTCTTCTGGTTCTACTTCATCAACGAGCACGTGCTGCGCTTTTTGAACCTGCGCTACCCGCGCGACTACAACACCGTGCCGCGGCTTCAGTTCTGGCTGCTGCACCTGGTGTGGCTGTTCCCCTGGAGCGCGATGCTGCCTGCGGTGGCGCGGCTGGGCTTCAGGCCCGCGGACCGGGCGGGGCGGGCGCGGTTGCTGGCCGGCTGCTGGGCGGGCTTCCTGCTGCTGTTCCTCACGCTTTCCACCACGCAGGAGTACTACTCGATGCCCATCTACCCGGCGCTGGCGTTGCTGGCGGGCTGCGCCATGGCGGGGGGCGGGCCGCTAGTCAGGTGGGGCGTGAAGCTGGTGGGCGGGGTGGTGGCGGTGGCGGGCATCGTGGCGGGCCTGCTGCTGATTCGTGTGTGGAACGTTCCCACTCCGGGGGACATCTCGTCGGCGCTGACGCGCCACCCGGAGGCTTACACGTTGTCGCTGGGACACATGCGCGACCTCACGGTGGAGTCCCTCGCCTACCTGCGGCTGCCGCTTGGGGTGGCGGCGGTGGCGCTGCTGGCGGGGGCGGCGGGCGGCCTGGCCGCCGGGCGGCGCCGCGCTGTGCTGTCGCTGGCGGTGATGATGGTGGTGATGGCACACGCCGCCCGGCTGGCGCTCAAGAGATTCGATCCGTACCTGTCCTCGCGGCCGCTCGCCGAGGCGCTGCGGCGCGCGCCGCCGGGCAAGCTGATCGTGGACAACCAGTACTACGTCTTCTCCTCGGTGTTCTTCTACACCAACCGGGACGCCCTGCTGCTCAATGGGCGGGTGACCAACCTGGAGTACGGCTCTTACGCCCCCGGCGCGCCGCAGGTGTTCATCGACGATGGGGAGTTCGTGCTGCTGTGGGACAGCCCGGGCCCCTACTACTTAGCGGCCGAAGACACCGCGCTGCCGCGCCTGGAGCGGCTGGTGGGGGCCGAGCGGCTGCGCCGCGTGGCGGCAGCCGGGGGGAAAAGCCTGTACACGAACCGAGAGTGATGCGCATCGCGATCGACGCCACGCCGCTGCTGCTGCGCAGCGCGGGTGTGAAGAACTTCTTGTACTACTGGATCCTGCACCTGCGCAGGCTGGCAGGTGTGGAGGCCATCCTCACCTTTCCATTCGCCTCGCGCATTGGGGCGCTGGATCACGAGCGCTCGGTGGTCGGGCGCTGGCCGACCCTGACGGGCCTGGGCTGGCTCCATCTGGCCAACTACTCGGGCCTGCCCATCCTGAACCGGATCGGCCGCCGCGTGGACGTGTTTCACGCCTCGCAGCAGTTGCACAATCCGCCCCGCAACTGCCGGCTGACGGCGACCATCCACGACATGACCTGCTGGCTGATGCCCGCCCTCCACACGAGGGCCAACGTGGCCGCGGCCCGCAAGTTCGCTACCGCAGTCCTGACGAGGGCCGATGGCCTGATCGCGGTCTCTGAGAACTCCCGGCGGGATGCCGTCGGAATGCTGGGCCTGCCGCCGGAGCGCATCGAAGTGATCTACCAGGGCGTGGACGAGGCCTTCTTTGCGGTCGCGCCGGAAGCCGTGCCAGCGGTCCGCGCCAGGTACTCGCTGGGGCGGCCCTACCTGCTGTTTGTCGGCACGGTGGAGCCGCGCAAGAATCTGGCGACTCTGCTGGAGGCCTACCAGGCGCTGGCGCCGTCCCTGCGGGGAGAGTTCGAGCTGGTGGTGGCGGGGCCGGCCGGTTGGGGGGAGCGGCGGTTGGTGGAGCGGCTGCGCGCGGGGGGCGGTGGGCTGCGCTACCTGGGGTATGTGCCCGAGCCGGATTTGCCGGGCCTCACCGCCGGAGCCACTCTCTTCATCTACCCGTCGCTGTACGAGGGTTTCGGGTTGCCGGTAGCCCAGGCCATGGCCGCCGGCGTTCCGGTGGTCACCTCGAGGGCCTCCTCCTTGCCCGAGATCACCGATGGGGCGGCCGTACTGGTGGACCCGCGCAGCCCGGCGGAGCTGTGCGCCGCGCTCGAGCGCCTGCTGCCGGCGCCCGGCGAGCGCACCGAGCTGGCCCGCCGCGGAAGGGCGGTGGCCCAGCGCTACCACTGGGAAGCCTGCGCCGGGCGCAGCCTGGAGTTCTTCCGGCGGGTCTGCGGGCGCGACGCGGCATGATTGTGCCCGTGGTGCGGAGGCGGGCCTGCTGGGGGGACCCGGGACCGGGTCTTCAGAGCTGGCCTCTGGTATAATGCCCCCGTCCCTGTTCGATAGTCTCGCAGATCGGGAGCGGAACGCCGTGGCGGCACCAAGCGACAGAGACGGCAGCGGCCCCGGACCCGCGGTAGGGGCGAGTGCGGCCCAGGCCGAGCTGGAGCGCATTCTCGCCAGCGCCGCTTTTGGGCAGTCGGAACGGCTGAGAGGGTTCCTCCGGTTCGCGGTCGAGAAAACGCTCCAGGGGCACGGAGGTCAGCTCAAGGAGTACTTCATCGGGGTCGAGGTGTTCGACCGCGAGGAGTCCTACGATCCTCGCACCGACCCCATCGTGCGGGTGGAAGCCGGGCGGCTGCGCTTGAAGCTGAGCAGATACTACGAAACGGAGGGAAGCCAGGATCTCATCCGGATCGAGTTCCAGAAGGGATCCTATGTCCCGGTCTTCCGGAGGCGCCAGGCACTTTCCCGGGCCGCGCGAGTTCGGGCGTCGGCCAGGGCTTTGCTGCGCCCGGAAGCCATCGCCTTGCTGGTGCTACTGGCCATCGCCGGCGTGGCGATCTACCGGGCCGCTGTCCTGAGCACGGAGGTGGACTCCTTGCGCCGGGAGCTGGCCCGGTGGGAGCTGGCGCGGAAGGACTTCGTCCCGCTGTGGGGGCGGCTACTGGCCAGCGGCGCCAACACCACCGTGGTCTTCGGCAGTCCGGTGTTTTTCGCCAGCCCGCAGCACAACCTGTTCCTGCGTCTGATGGGCATCAACGACCCGGCGCGGTTCCGCATGGACCCCGGTTTTCAGGCCATGGAGCAGCGGCTGGGCCCGCCCTTGCTGGGCCCGCGCTACGACTATGCCTTGATGGGGGACGCGCTGGCGCTCCAGCAGTTGACGGCGTTCTTCGCCCGCGCCGGCTGCAACCTGCGCGCGGTGTCGGCCGACCGGGCGATTTGGGACGACCTGCGCGGCGGCAACATCCTCTTCCTGGGCGCGGCGCGCATGAATCCGCTGCTGCAACGCCTGCCCGTGCAGCAGGATTTCGAGCTGGGTCCGGACAACCAGATCCACAACCGCAGCCCACAGCCGGGGGAGGAGAAAACCTACGTCACGGGCGATCATCGCGACATGACCTATGCGGTGGTGGCCCACTTCCCGGGGCTGCGCCCCGACCGCGACATCATCGTGCTGACGGCGCACAGCGAGCCCGGGATTCTGGCGGCGGTCGGGGAGGTGACCCGCGCCGAGAGTGCCCGCGCGCTGGCCGAGAAGCTCCGGCGGGGCCCTGCCGGGCAGGGTAACTACTACCAGGTGCTGCTGCGGGTGATGGCGGATCGGGGCACCGCGGTCAAGACCGAGTACGTCACGCATCACTTGGTAAGCGGGCCACCTTTACGGTAACGACACCGTAACATTACCCCAGTACACTTCCCGAGGCGGCTCCTGGCTCCCACAATTGGGCGGAAGGGGTGGTCCCTACGCTCTCGGGAGGTATCCATGAATCGACTGCTGTCCAGCTTGGCCGTGGTGGTCCTGTGTGCAGGCACCCTTGCGGCCCAGACCACGGCGTCCATTTTCGGCACGGTTTCTGACGAATCCGGCGCCGTGGTGGCGGGCGCCCAGGTGCGGGCGGTCAACACGCTCACCAACGAAGTGCGGTCCAGCGTCACGAATGAGTTGGGCTACTACAGTTTTCCGGAGCTGCCGGTAGGGGTCTACACCGTGCAGGCTGAGAAGGGAGGCTTCAAGACGGCGGTGCGTGAGGGTATCACTTTATCGCTGAACCGGAACGCCCGGGTGGACATGCGCCTGACGGTGGGAGCGCTCACCGAACGGGTCAACGTTTTCGGTGACGCCCCGCTGGTGGAGACCACCACCAACGAAATGGGCAGTCTGGTAGACCAGCGCCGGGTGACGGAGCTGCCGCTCAGCGGGCGCAACACCCTGGCCCTGGTCAACCTGGTTCCGGGCGCGCAGCAACTGGCGACCGGCAATGCCCAGGGGTTTGTCGAGAACAAGGTCAACATCAACGGCCAGCGCATGGAGGACAGCAACTGGCTGCTGGATGGTGGCGACAACACCTCTCCGCTGCGCAACTACGGCAACGACGTCCCCAACCCGGACGCCATCCAGGAGTTCCG
>CAZIRH010000172.1:0-9366 GCA_964541065.1 uncultured Solibacteraceae bacterium | reverse complement strand
GTCCCGAGGCAACTTGCCGTCCTGCTGCCACCCGTCAGCTCCGCCCCCTTGGCAATGCAGGAATCGCTTCCGGGCGGCGGGCGGCGGACGTCCACAGTGCGGGCTGACAATCACACCGGAAGGCCTCTCACCGTCCGAGCCCTCGTGAGTGCCAGTCCCAACGGCGCCTCGAACAGCGCCAGCCTGCCGTCAGCCATTCCTCCGGAACGCTATCGTCCGCAATGGTTCACGATATCCCCGAGCGTTGCCCAGATCGAGCCCGGACGCGAACAGGTCTTCCGCGTGACCAGCACCGTCCCCCGTGGGAGCGCAGGCGAGTACTTTGCCTATCTCCTGGTCACCCCAACGCAGGCGGGGAGCGCGGGCTCGCCCCTGCCGCCAACCGGCGCGCTGCTGGCGGTGACGGCAAAGGGGACCGCGGCGCAGGAAGCGCAACTCGACGACGTCGCAGTGCGTTCCGCGCATGGTTCGCCCCCTACTTACTCTTTCAAGATAACCAACACCGGCAACGTCTCGGCCGCGCTCACCGGAGTCGTTGCCGTGCTGGCATCAGACGGCAAGGAGATCGACCGCAAGCCATTCACCCTTGCCATGCTGCTCCTGCCTTCGTGTTCCATCAGCGTCAAGGCCGATGGGGAGCGGCCGTTGCCGCCGGGGCACCACAAGATCCGTGTCACCGTCAACACGGAGGGGGGGCGCCCGGTCTCCAAGGAGACGGTGGTGGTGGTGAAATAGCCCGTCAGACCAGCTTGCCAAGGCTGGTTTCACCGTGTGATATGGGCGCCGGGCAGCAGATCCACGTTATGCCGGTCGCCCTTCCGCCACGCAGCAGGGAGGTTTGCGAATGAACCACAGGCGCCCTCTGACGATGCCAGCCGGCATCCTGATGCTCGTATGGTGTGCCGTTCTGGCCGCTAGCGCGGTGGGGGCATCTTCCAGTCCGGCCAGCGCGAAGGTCCCGGCGGCAGCGAAGCCGGCCGTCCATCCGCCCAACCCCGCCGCGCAGCCCGCGCCGCCGTCCAAGTCGCCCCCGGCCACCACGGCCCCCGCGGTTGCGCCGCCTGCAGCGGAGGCGACCCCCGCGGCCGCCGAGCCGGCTCCTGCGCCGCCTGTCGAGGTGCAGCGCAATGAGCAGGGCGAGCCGCTGATCACCAATGTCTTCGCCGACACCGACCTGCGCCAGGCGCTGTCCGATCTGGCCGCACAGGCCGAGGTGGTCATCATCCCCGACTCCACCGTGCAGGGCACAGTGTCTGCGGACCTGAGGGATGTGCCGCTTGAACGAGCGCTTTCCATGCTGCTGCAGACGGGGGGCTTTGCCTTTGCCAAGCTGGATGGCTATTATCTCGTCGGAGTGCCGGACCCCTCGAACCCGAACTTCTACCTGCTCAGCACGACGGAAGTGGTTGAACTCAAGTACGTCGCGCCGCAGACCATCGCTGCGCTTCTGAGCGGGCCGTACGGGCGCTATCTGACTGCCGAAGGGGTCGCCCCGCCGACGCCGGAAGCGCGGGAGCGCGAGCGTCAAGCGTACAGGGCGGCCGGCGTGGGTGCGCCCACCGCCGGGGCGCCTCAACTCTACCGGCTGGTGATAACTGCGCCCCGCGACATGGTTGATCGAATCAAGGCCGACATAGCCCTGCTTGACACGCCGCCGACGCAGGTGATGCTGGAAGCGGTCGTGCTGGAGGTGTCGGAGGAGGCCCTGAAAAACGTGGGCATTGACTGGGCCGCGCGCTGGATCAAGTTTGCCTCCAGGCCGAGCAGCATCGTGTCCGACGGGCAGACCATCGCCACCGAGGCGGGAAGCCTCACCTACTCCGAGATCTCAAACACCGAAATGGCGACCCTTGCCGCTCTGGTCGAGAACGGCAAGGCGCGCCTGCGCGCCAACCCCCGCGTCGCCACCGCCGAAGGACAGACCGCCGAGATAGAGGTGGGGAAAGAGTCGTACTTCGCCATCGTTACCGGCCCCGTGACCTTCCCCTACACCACTCTGGAACAGATCAAGTCGGGCATTCTGCTGCGCATCACGCCGCGGGTGATCGAGTCCGAGGGTGTCGTGGCAGCCCGCATTGAGCCGGAGGTACGGGATGTCACGGGAAAAGGGCCAAACGGCCTGCCGGAAATCACCTTCCGCCGCGCCTCCACTAACCTGCGGGTGAAGGATGGACAGAGCATCGTCATCGGGGGCCTGATAAACGAATTCACGACGCGGACCACCAGCAAGGTGCCGCTTCTGGGAGACTTGCCGCTGCTGGGCAACCTGTTCCGGCGTTCCGCCAGCCGCCAGAGCAAGACCGAGGTCGTGATCATAATCACGCCACATATCCTCGACGCGGCCGGCGGCTATCCGGGACAGGCCGGGCCAAGGCCTTGAGCAGCCCGCCGCGCGGGCCCGGGGTTCAAGTTGCCGTCGCCCGCCGGCGGGGCGGCGGCCATGATAGTGTGGGTTCTCGCAAGAGCTCTATCGGGATGCTTCGGAAACCTATCCGGGTCAACATTCGGCGTCCCCTGCCGCACGCCAGGCATCGGACGCCTCCACGAGGGGGAGGTGACCATGGCCGTTTCTCCTGAATTGCGTGTCCGAGTTTATGGCCGCGCCAACGGCCGGTGTGAATGCGCGATGGGGGGATGCCGAGACCATGCTTCCGGGCAGAGATGTCCCCACGACCTGAGCGCGAACTGGGCAGTTTACTTCCAAACCCCGGGTGGGCTGGACACGCCCGACAATGTCACCGCCATGTGCCAGGCATGTCATGAGAGGGCAGGCCGTACCGGCGTGGCAAGAGCCACCTGAGCGGGGGCGGTTCGGCGATCACGCACGAACGCATCTGACTGACGCGGCCGCCGCCGCCTTGGCTGGCTCCGCGCCGCCTGGGCCCGAGAGGGCGTGCTCAACGCGCCCAAGCATAGCATGCGCTTGTTTGGGCGGCGCACGCGATAGGCGAGTCCTATTGTCGGTCCTCAGCAAAGTTGGGACATTTCGGGGGGTGAATTAGGTTGTAGGTCCGGTGTCCCTGCTTCTTGCACCTCGTCCCGCTCGCGCGAACTTGCGATAGTTCTCACGCCTGGCCACGAGGGTCCGAATTTGCAGCGCTTTTCGCCGCGCCAGGATCGGTTCCCTGCGGGCGGAGGAGGCATCAAGCGGGGGCGGCGCCGACCGCGCCTGTCGATCACGCTTGCAACAGCGGTGGGACCGACAACACCTGTTTCGCGCCAATGCGGACCTCATGTAGAAGGCCATGGACCTGGCACGACGAAGGGACGCACGTTTGTATGCCCCCGCCTGAGGGAGGCACGAGGATTGGGTACGGGGAAAGGAAGGGGTCCCCCGGAAGGGGCAAGTCAGGATTAGTCCCGATTGCCGCTGAGAAGGAGATGCTCGAATGATCGCACGCGTCCGAGCACGAGCCCTGGCAGTAGCTGGCGTCGGCTGCTCCCTACTCGGCGCCTTCACCGTTCCCGCCTTCGGTCAGGAGGCAGACAAGCCCATCAGTTCGCTGCTGCAGAGGGCCGGCAACGCGGACGACGATGGCGAACGCCTGGCGACGTTGCGTCAACTGCGGCAACGGCCCGGCCTCGACGCAACCCTCACAGCCGACCTCGACAGGGTCATCCCCTTCGTCCAGCAGTGGGTGGACGGCAGGCGTCTAAACTTCTACAACAGCCAGGTCAACGACACCAAGGACTACGACTTTGGCCTCGCGTCGGATTCGCCGCTGTACCCGCTGACGTACCTCTACCGTGGACGTATGGTCCTGACGCTCGCGATGGAGAGCAGTAGTATCTGGAACTACCCGCACCGCCGCGCGGAGTGGTTCGCTATTGCGCGCGGGTTCTTCCAGAAAGCCCATGAGGCATTCCCCGAGAACCGCATCGCTTGCATGTACCTGGGCGAGCCGCTCCCGTGGGAGCGGCAGTGGCCGCAGATTCCTGGGGCGCCTGAGTGGGCCGTCGCCCAGCGCATCGGCCTGGAGGGGGTCGCCGACATAGTCGAATGGTGGATTGACCACCGCCTCCAGGAGAACGGCGAGTTCGGCGGAGGCTGGGGCGACGACTGTGAGATGTGGCGCTGGTGGGTGCCGGTCCTCATCGGCTTCCATGACCCCAAGATCATCAGGGCGCAGACCTTCTTCTCAAGCGCGCTCATGAGCCAGGAGCACATGCGGGGCGGCTACACGTCGCGGATGGCCGACGTCGAGCACACTGCGGAGGACTCCGCCGACGCCATTCTGCCGATAATGCACCTCGCGCCGGACGACCCCGTGTGGCAGCACAAGGCGCTGCGGCTGGTGGAGTTGATGAGGGACCTCTGGACCGGCCGCAACGAACGCGGCTTCCTCCAATTCAAGAGCACGTGCTTTACCTTCGACACGGTCGACGGCGATCCGCAGAAGGCCTGTGACACGCCTTACCACGTGCGCGCCATACAGCCCGGGTTGCTGTACTGGCAGCGGACCCGAGACGCCGAACTCACGAAGCTATTCGCGGCATGGATGGACACGTGGGTGGACGCGACGGCACGTGCCGAGAACGGCAAGCCCGCCGGCATCATCCCCGCCGCCATCCACTGGCCGGACGGCAGAATCGGCGGACTATCGGAAGACTGGTGGGACCCCCGTAACTACAGCGAGCCGAAGGCGTATCAGTGGCCCCGCGCCATGAGCGGCATCACCGAGGCGCTCCTGTTGACGTACCACATCACCGGCAACGAGAAGTACCTCGAACCGATCCGTTCCATGGCCCGCATTCGCCTGAAGTACCTCCAAGACCCGAAGGCGGGAGGTCCCGGCTCGGAGGCTTGGTGTGCGGCACATATGGGCTTCCTTGCCGGCACCATCGCCAAGTACCGCGTTCTCACCGGTGACAACCAGTTCGACGGGCTGCTGGGCGAAGGCTCATCCCCGTATGTGGCCTTCCGGATGACCGGAGAGCGCGACCACCTGCACGCGGCCCTACGCGAAAATGCCAGTGCCCTTGCGCGGAACTTCGAGGGCTACACCAGCGAGGTCCGCTACACCGATCGCGTGCTCCGCTTCCCACAGGTGTTCCAGGGCCAAGTCAAGCTCGCCGAGCCCAGGTTCCAGGTGCACAGTCCAAGGCCAGAGCTTCTCTACTCGACCGCCACCGGCGACCTGGACGCAGTTGGCTACTTCCCGATGAATGCTGTGCGCTGGCTGACGCCGCCGCGAGAGATCGCCGCCCTGGTGACGGACGCCAGGGCCAGGCATTTCGCGGCCGAGATGTTCCACTTCGGCGCCGAGCCGCGTGAGATGGGGGCCGAACTCTACCTGCTCGAGCCCGGTGAGTACACGCTCTCGCTGCTCGACCGGGGATCGAATCAGACCCTCCACACCCAGCCCGTGGCCGCAGCGGGGCAACCAACGCGCGTGTATTTCGACCTGCCGCCGCGGCGGCTCTGCGTTCTCACTATCGAGCCGGCTCGCTGAGGAACTGTTCAGCTGCGTGCCAGCAGCAAGCAGCCGCGGCCGACCTTCGGTGTTGAGGTTCAGCATTCTTGGGACATTCCCGGGCGTGAATTAAGGTGCCGTTCCGGTGTCGCTGCTCTTGATTCTTGTTCCCTCCGCGCGAGCGTGAGATGGTTCTCGCGCCTGGCCACCAGGGTCCGAATTTGCAGCGCCTTTCGCCGCGCCAGGAAAGCCTGCCTGTAGGCCCCTTGGCGTGAGATCACAGCGCCGATCGCTTTCGGGAGCTAGCCGCGCTTGGCCGCGATCGCGTTGCGCAGCTCGAACGTCGCGTCGGCGATCAGGCGCCGCTGATGCTGCCAGCCATCGAAGCTGACCTGCGCCTCGGTGTCGGGGGCTCCCGGCGGGCCGGCGATAGCGAGCACCGCCGCCGACCGCACCCGCTTGGCCTCGTCCACCAGCGCCTGCGCGACGCCGGCGCGCTCTGCGTCGGCAATCGCATTGTCGAGCAGGACCACCCCGGTCGCGTCCTGCACGCCATCGTGGGCCGCCCGCCAGCGCCGCGTCTCCACGACGCGGGTGCGCTCGACGGCAGCCGTGCCGTAGTTGGGCTCGTGGGGTCCGACCCCCCACATGTTCCCCCAGGGGTCGGAGTAGGAGTAGACCCAGATGCCTGATCCGCTAGCGCCGTCGCGCAGGGCGACCCATGGCTGGCGGCGGTAGAAGCCGAAGGCATCCATCGTCCGAACGTCAACCGGGCCGTTGTAAATCCATATCTGGCGCCCACGCGTGGCCATGATCTCGTGCAGGTCCTTGCGCGACGAGAGCTGGCTGGCGGGCTGCCAGACGTCAACCCAGGGATCGAGCTCCTTGATCCATTCCACGGGATAGGCGCCGCCGGCGGGGTCGGCGTAGATGGGGGCTTGCGGGTCCGCCTCGCGCAGCTTCTTCGCCGCCGCGATGAGCTGCTCGATCCCGGTGTGGCCCGCGTTGCCAGGCTCATCCACCGGGTAGAACGCGAAGTCGCGATAGGTTATGCCGATGGACGCCAGATGGGCGACGAACTCCTGCATCCATGCCTTGTACGCTTGCTTGTAGGCGGGCGAATCCTGGCTCATACCCGCCGGCGCGGTCAGCGGCAGCGAGCTGAACCACAGGAACGGAGTGACCGGCTTGACGTCGGCGACCAGGCTGTCGAGCTCGGACCAATCCGCGGTGCCCACCAGGCGCCCCTCGGCATCGCACGCGCGGACGGGGATCGGCGCATAGAACACGTTCGAGCCATGCGAGATCAGATCCTCAATAGCTATGCTTCGCAGCGGCTCGTGAAAGTTGGCCGGCGAGGCCCAATTGCACATCTTCCACGGGTAGGGGAAAGGTAGCTCGATCGGCAGCACCTGCGCCGTCAGCGTGACATCCACTGCCGCCGCCGCCATGGTGAGCGATTGGAAGTGCAGCGGCACCGTCCACTTCCCCGCCGCCAAGCCTTTGGTATCAAGCACCATCCACACCTGTGCAAAGCTCCCCGGAGCGAGTTGGAGAGTGCGCCCGGTGTTCATCAGCGGCAGCATGTCCGGCACTTGAGCCGGCTGGTGGACACTGGGCATCCACTCCACTTGCATGAGGGATAGGTGCTTCTCCCACGGCTCCTTGGCGCCGGCCGGCCCCACCAGGTCGCCCGGCTCGACGCGCACACTGAACGGGTCGGGGTTGAACCCGATCAGGCTCCAGCAGAAATCCTCTTTCTGGTTGCCATAGGCCCACGCTGCATACTCGACCTTGTCCGCGGCTTGCGCCGGCAACTCGTCGCGCGGGTCCACACAATCCCACGGGTGGGGGTCCTGCCATACTCCAAACAGCATCTGGGGCGAGGACACCGCTACCTCGCAGGCTAGCGCGGCGAAGCTCTCCTCTCGCGCGATCTGCCCCCGCAGCGCTTCCGCCGCCGCGATCACCTCCAGCGGGAACTCGGCATCCGCTGGCACCGCCTTCACTCGTGTCTGCAGCGACTCCAGCTTCGCCATTAGGGTGGCGCGACGCCGGTCCAGTTCCGCTCCGATCTGCGGAGCCGCCGCGGCGAGGGACGCCGCCTTGCCGGATGTGCTTTCCAGCGCCGCAGCCAGCATGCGGCGCTCGGTGGCGAGCGGGACGTAGGCGATCTCGCGCGCGTCCTCCAGCAACGCCCGCCCCGTCTCGCCATCCACCAGCCGCGCTTCAATGCCGTAGCGCCCACTATGGCTGAACGTCACCACCACCTCTGCCGAGTTCTGCCCCGCCTTCGGTGCGAAGTACTGCGTTGAGCGCTTGCCGTCGGGGTTGGTCACCGCAACCTCGACGTAGGTGAGCACGGGCGAAGCGCTGTTCCACGTCGCGGTGATACGGGTGTCGCCGAGCACGGCGTCGAAGGTCTTCGGCAACAACTGCCCCTTGGGTACAGCAGGCGGTCGGTGCGCGGCGACCTTCACCGCCTTCATCGGGAGCTGGCAGCCGGTCTGCTCGGCAGTGGCGCGAAAGCACGGCCACAGCGCCGCGCCTGCCTTCATCGGGTTGCCGAACCGATAGGCCCACACCGTGTCCGCGGAGGAGCTGACCACCTCCAACAGGCCGTCGTGGTCGAAATCGGCCACGACCCTGGCCGAGTTGCCCTGGCCGCCCTGGGGATATGAGCCCAGCACCTTGCCCGCGGTGTCGAGGACGAAAAGCGAGTTGCCCTGGATGTCCGCCGCGCGGACGCTCACCACGATCTCCAGCCGGCCGTCGCCGTCAACGTCCGCCACCACCGGGGTGTAGAACATCCCCGTGCCGCCGAGGGTCGTCTTCCACAGCTGCTGCCCGCTGCGCGAGATGGCGATCACATCGTTGTACTTGGTGCCGGCGAGGATCTCGCCATACCCGTCGCCGTTGATGTCGGCCACCAGCAGCGCGCAGTAGCACTTGGCGGGGATGGGGAACCTCCACCTCAGTTTGCCGGTGGGCCCATCGAGGCAGTAGACGGCGCTGGTCGCGCCGTTCATAAGCATGTAGACCTCGGGCGTGTCATCACGGTCGGCGTCGGCGACGACCGCGACCTGGCGCGCGAACTCCTCCTGGCTTGCATACTGCCACATGAGCCGTCCCTCGTGGGTGATGGCGAGGATGCCGCCCTGGATGCCGGCGACATATTCCGGCTCGCCGTCACCGTTGAGGTCGGCCACCGCCGGCGAGGAAATCTCGCCGCCAACGGCGACACGGAAGCTCCAGCGAAAGTGCCCTTTGCCGTCAACGCAGGTCAACCAGCCATCGCTCCCCTTGATAAGGATGTCGGCAACGCCTCGGCGCCGCGCGGAGATCACCGCGCACGCCCAGTCGGTAAAGGGATGGCGCGCCTCGCAGGTCCACTTGACCTTGCCCTCGCCGCTGAGGCACACGAGGTGTCCGCGCACGGTGCCACCCACGATCTCCGCCTGCCCGTCGCCGTCAACGTCCCCACAGCCAGCCATGGATTCGATCCGGTCGCCCAGGTCGCAGTTGAATACGATACTGCCCTTGCCGTCAATGCGGACGAGATTGCGATCGCTAGTCACAACCACGCTGTCCGCCTGCTCCGCGGAAGGGTACGGCACCGGGGACACGGCCCCTGAGTAAGTCCCGGCGTTAGGCTGCGCCTTGAGGGCAACGTGCCAGACCACCGTCCGGGGGAGGTCGCTGGCTTGCGCCGCGAGCGCCGCCGTCAGCAGCACCACGGCCAAGACCGCCGCGTACCAGGTGAGGGTGTCATTGATGTGCATGCTGCGTCCCTCCCGTGAGACACATGTAATCCTGTCGGTCATCAGTGATTGTGGGACGAATCCGGCGGTGAATTAAGGTACAGGTCGGGGGTCCCTGCTCTTGATTGTTGATCCCTCCGCGCGAGCTTGCGATAGTGCTCGCGCCGGGCCACGAAGGTCCGCACTTGCAG